>CAZKEO010000221.1:0-4448 GCA_964551785.1 uncultured Eubacteriales bacterium
TCCTAAAATCTCACGCTTGGTAAACTGTTTTATCAACTCCCGGTAGTACCAATGATTAAGGCATATCTTAAGTGGATTCCATAGAGATTGTGTTTTCGACCTTTGGCTACTTTGTGCTGTACATTCCCTCATAATATTTACTGTACTCCCTCGATATTGTTTCTATTCCCACCACTGCTTATTAGCCAAATACCACTCTATCGTCTCTTTGATCCCCTGTTCAAAGGTGTACTCCGGAGTCCAGCCCAGTTCCTGTTGAATCTTAGAGGAATCAATGGCATATCTGCGGTCATGTCCCAAACGATCTTGGACGTAATTAATCAAGCTTTCCGGCTTACACAGACCTGCAAGAATTAGCTTGGTAATTTCAATATTAGCCTTCTCATTGTTACCACCAATATTGTAAACCTCGCCAACATTGCCCTTGTTTAAGACTACATCAATGGCCTTACAGTGATCATCTACATGCAACCAGTCTCTCACATTGAGGCCATCTCCATAAACCGGAACACTCTCATCATTTAAGGCTCTCTTAATAAAGAGCGGAATTAGTTTTTCTGGATATTGATAGGGACCATAATTATTGGAACACCTAGTAATTAATACTGGCAAGCCAAAAGTCTCGTAATAGGCCCGAACGAGCAAGTCTGCACCTGCTTTACTAGCTGAATAAGGGCTGTTTGGGGCAATCGGTGTAGCCTCTGTAAAATATCCTGTCGGCCCCAAGCTGCCATACACTTCGTCAGTTGAAACCTGTAGGTAGCGTGCCACTTGGTGCTTCTTGGCGGCATCTAAGAGTACCTGCGTTCCCATTACATTAGTTCTAATGAAAACCGTAGGGTCTGTAATACTTCTGTCGACATGGGACTCTGCAGCAAAATTAACTACCGCATCAACACCCTGCATTACTTCGTTAACTATCTGATAATCCGCAATGTCCCCTTTAATGAAAGTATAATTGGGATTATCCTGAATGTCAGTTAAGTTCTCTAAGTTGCCTGCATATGTAAGCAAATCTAAATTAATAATTTTTAGGTCCTCATATTTATTCAGCATCAGCCTAATAAAATTAGACCCGATAAACCCTGCTCCACCCGTAACCAGCATTTTTTTTTTCATTATGTTCCTCCCAATTTTCCCACTTGCCAGGTACAAAAAACTTAGCGATGCCTTGTTACCCAATCAAATCCAATACTCGGGTCATCCCACTCAATCCGATACTCATCGGGCTGCTGAGGATCATATGACTCGGTAGTAAAATAAGTGATTATTGCTGGTTCGCTACCCAGCACTCTGTAGCCATGAGCCACACCTTTAGGAATGACTAGGAGGATGGGATTATGCTCCCCCATGTAGTACACGTCTGTTTGACCTTTGGTTGGAGTATCTTCCCGCATATCATATAATACGACCTGGGCATTTCCTTTCGGGAAAAACCATAAATCATCCTGTCGTTTGTGATAATGAAAGGCTTTTATCACACCAGGATAACTCATCGATAAAGATGCTTGTCCAAATCTTTTTAAGAGCTCATCATCATCCCGCAGAATTTCCATGAAAAAACCACGGTCATCCACATGCCTAACTAGTTTCTTGACCTGCACTCCTTCAATCACGAATGCTTTCCCTCCCACCACATCTACGATTCACAAAGACTAACATAGCCTTGCTATAATTTTAATCCATACCTTGTTTGATTTGGTCTGATAGTTTGGAATCTCTGGTTAATTCACTAGCTTTCAGCAGGGAATCAAAGGTCCCCGCATCAGTCCACCAACCATTTAAAATATCAAAAGTAAGCCCCTGTTTAGTGATATAAGCATTATTAACATCAGTAATTTCTAATTCTCCTCGCCCCGACGGCTTCAGGGTCTTAACTACATTAAATACCTCAGCATCATACATATAAATCCCTGTTACACAATAATTACTCTTTGGTTGCTTAGGCTTTTCCTGAATAGAAACAATTTTGTCTCCAGCTAACTCGGCTACTCCGTAACGCTCAGGATCCTCTACTTCTTTGATTAGTATTTTGGCTCCTGTTCCTTGCTGAGCAAAATTATTAACATATGGGGTAATATCATCTTCAAAAATATTATCCCCCAGAATTACTACACATAAATCAGTCCCCACAAAATTCTCAGCTAACCCTAAGGCTTGTGCAATACCCCCAGCCTGGTCCTGGACTTTATAAGTAAAGGTAACGCCGAATTCATAGCCACTCCCCAGTAAGTTCACGACATCACCCATGTGATCTTTGCCTGTCACAATCATGATATCCGTGATGCCTGCACTTTTCAATTTAAAAATCGGATGATAAATCATTGGACAATCACCCACTGGCAACAAATGTTTATTAGTTACTTTAGTTAACGGAAATAAGCGTGAACCAGTTCCGCCTGCTAATACAATCCCCTTCACTACAACCCCGCCTTTCGAATTCTCTGCTCTATTGCATATAATCTTTAGCTAGTATCATTTTAATCTACGTTAAACAGTAGGAGGAATAATAGAACCATATCGTACTAGCTATATTTATTTTCATTTCATATTCTAGCTACGGCTTTTTAGATATTCCCCCAGTGCTTCCTTATGACTCCGTAGTTCCCGAAACCCAGCCAACCTCCAGAAGCGATTCTCTAAAACTGAGTAGCTCGGTCGTGGAGCCGGTCTGTTAAGTTGGTCAGATTTCATCGGCCTGACCTCTTTCTCACTACCACTCTGCCGCAGTATTTCCTGAGCAAACTGATACCACGAACAAGGCTCACTGTTGGTAATATGATAAACCCCATAATACCCAGTACTAATTAGTTGACCAATCGCTTGAGCCAAGTCCTGGGTGTAGGTTGGTGTACCGACTTGATCATCAACTACCGTCAAATATTCTTGTTCAGCCGCTAGGCGCAGCATGGTCTGGACAAAGTTAGGTCCACCTTCCCCAAATAACCACGCAGTACGAATTATATAATATTTATGATGGAGAGCCTTCACCAGTTCTTCCCCAGCAAGTTTGGACTTGCCATAACTACTGACTGGCCCGGTTTGGTCATATTCCCCGTAGGGCGCGTTCCCAAGGCCATTAAAGACATAATCTGTGCTGAGCTGAACTAAGGCAGCATCTAACTCCTGAGAGACAATAGCCAGATTTCTAGCCCCACCCGCATTAATTAAGAAAGCCTTTTCCTGTTCTGTTTCACAGCCATCCACATTAGCGAAGGCAGCCGAATTTATTACCACGGCTGGTTGAAGGGCAGTAAGACTTTTTCTGACAGCCTCGAGATTGGTAATGTCTAGTTGAGCTTCTGTTAGGGCAGTAACTTGGTACTTATCTGCCAGCTGTTTTTGGAGAGCTTGCCCAAGCATCCCGCCAGCTCCCGTAATTACGACCTTCATGACCTCTCTCCTTTGATTAAATGCTTTGAAGTTACATTTTCCCTAAGAAATCTCGACTTTTGTTAGCGGATTCCTGCATCACAGTGGATACTTCAAGCATTGGTGCTCTAATCCAGAGTTTCCTAGTCTGTGGTGTCAACTTCGCTACCTGCTGTTTTAACAACTCCTGCACCTTGATTGAGTTTTCGAAATAGAGCTTGGCTTTAACCTTATCACCACTAGCTAAGTAATACTGACCAACTTGCAGATAGATGTCACTAAGGTTGTCATACGTACCTTGACTCCACGGCCCTAGTACTAGTGCCTCTTCAAAGTCCTTGATCCCCTCGTCGATCTGTCCTTTGGCTAGGTATACCCTAGCTCTGAGTAGCAAGATTCGGGCATTTCCCGAATAGAGTTGGTGAGCCTTTTCTTCATATTCTAAAGCTTGCCGAAGCATATTTTGATCATTTTTCTGATTACCTATTACCAGCATTATTTGGCCCAAATCTGCTCTAAAGGAAGCTTGTACGGGGTCAGCACCAATGGCAGCTTCTAACTCTTCTTGCGCGGTAGTCAAATCTTGCGTTTGAATTGCTCTAACTGCAGTTTCACCATGGCTCATTGCCGTTTCTAGACTAACCGACACCAGCAACAGAACAATTGCCAACACAACTGTAGCAGTCGTAAACAGCAGTTCCTGCTTGTTGCGGTGATATTTGTTGGACGGTTTTTCCTCCAAAAAATGCATTCTTTGACTAGCTGTAGCTAGCCCAAACAGGCACCATAAGACCAAAGATATTGCTCCTAAGGAAAGGTTAAAATCGATGATACTATGCAAGCCCAGCGTCAAGGCAGCTACGCCTATGGCCGCTAACCTACTACGATCTTCATTGTTTCCAACAGTCTTAGCCTGCTTACTTGCCCTAAAAACAGTCCAGAAGAAAGTAATCCAAACTGCCAAGAAGCACCCAAAGCCAAGCACTCCTGCTTCCACCCAAACTTGCAAAAAGTGACTGTGCACTTGATTGGAAAGATACAGGTAACTTTGATATTTCTGATACACTGCTTCCCAG
>CAZKEO010000222.1:0-1136 GCA_964551785.1 uncultured Eubacteriales bacterium
AACTAAAAACAACCCCTGTCTAATTGGGGAGCCAGGGGTAGGTAAAACTGCCATCGCAGAGGGTTTAGCCCAGCTGATTATAGCTGGCAAGGTGCCAGAAACCTTGCTAGATAAACGGGTAGTCACGCTAGATTTAGCTTCGGTCGTAGCTGGTTCAAAATTCCGAGGCGAATTTGAGGAGCGGCTAAAGAAGGTTACCGAAGAAATCCGCCAAGCTCAGAATATTATTCTCTTTATCGATGAACTGCACACCTTGATCGGGGCAGGTGCCGCCGAGGGTGCAATTGATGCTGCTAACATTCTCAAACCGGCCTTAGCTAGGGGAGAATTGCAGTGTATCGGGGCCACAACTTTAGATGAATACCGCAAGCACATCGAAAAGGATCCAGCCTTAGAAAGGCGTTTTCAGCCCATTCAGGTGGATCAACCTACACTTGAGCAAGCTGTCGAAATCTTATATGGTTTACGGGATCGTTACGAGGCCCATCATCGGGTCAATATCAGTGATGAGGCCATCGAAGCAGCTGTCAAGCTCTCTGATCGATATATTACCGACCGCTTTTTACCGGATAAAGCCATTGATCTAATTGATGAAGCAGCCTCCCGGGTGCGGCTCCGGTCGTTTATTGCCCCCTCTGATCTGAAAGAAAAGGAACTTGAGCTCCAAAAAATTCAAAAAGAAAAAGAGGCCGCTGTCTTGGGCCAAGAATTTGAAAAAGCAGCCCAATTGCGTGATGCTGAACAAAGGCAGAAGGAAGAATTAGAACAACGGAAAGCTAATTGGAAAAATGAGCAGTTTGGGGAACGCCTAGTGGTAGGTCCTGAAGATATTGCCCAGATCGTTTCTAGTTGGACTAGCATTCCTGTCCAAAAGCTGGCCGAGGAAGAATCAGCCCGGCTACTTAATATGGAAGAGATTTTGCACCAGCGGGTAATTGGCCAAGAGGATGCTGTCCAAGCCGTGGCCAGAGCAGTCCGCCGAGCCAGAGCAGGTCTGCGGGACCCCAAGCGGCCCATTGGCTCCTTCATCTTCCTAGGTCCGACCGGGGTTGGAAAAACTGAATTAGCACGCGATTTGGCGGAAGCTATGTTTGGCCACGATGAGGCCATGAGTCGGATTGATGTGTCTGAGCAGA
>CAZKEO010000222.1:1146-2292 GCA_964551785.1 uncultured Eubacteriales bacterium
GGCCTTGGTTGTCGAGGGGGAGGACCTGATTCGGATTGGTATGGCGGAGGATATTGAAAAGCAGGCGTGGTCCCGACTAGTCGGTGCCCCTCCGGGCTATATCGGACATGATGAGGGTGGACAACTGACTGAAGCTGTCCGGAGAAAGCCCTATTCAGTAGTGCTACTAGATGAGGTGGAAAAAGCCCATCCGGAGGTGTTTAATCTCCTGCTACAGGTACTAGAAGATGGCAGGCTAACAGATACCAAAGGCCGTACTGTGGATTTCCGTAACACGGTAATTATCATGACCTCTAATGTTGGTGCGAACAGGCTCAAGGGTGATGCTGTGCTAGGCTTTAATGCCAAGCAAGAAGCAGGGGCAGATTACGAAAAAATGAAAAACCGCATTATCGAGCAATTAAAGCATACCTTTAGACCGGAGTTCTTAAATAGGATAGATGAAACAATTGTTTTCCATGCCCTGGAGAAAAAACATATGGGGGCCATCATTAAGCTGATGCTAGGCACCTTAGCCAAGCGCCTCACTGAAAGTGGACTTACCATCGATGTGACTGCTGCGGCGAAGGAATTACTGATTGAACAGGGCTTTGATCCGGCCTTTGGTGCTAGGCCTCTGCGACGAGCAATTCAACGTTTAGTAGAAGATGCCTTGTCTGAAGAGCTACTGAAAGGAACCTTTGTGTCTGGTGATACTGTGGTCGTTGATGCACAGGCAGGCAAGGTGATTCTTCGGAAAAAGGCCAAAGGACGAAAAAAGCTTGAAAATAGCCTGGAATAGCCCTTGGTTAACAGAGTTGCGTTGCTTAACACCACAAAAAATGGTATAATTATACTTCAGCAAATAGCTGGAGGGATATATGGCTAAACTAAAAACGAAATTCTTTTGCCAACAATGTGGACATGAGGAATTTAAGTGGACTGGACGTTGTCCAGGCTGTGATTCCTGGAACACGATGGTGGAAGAAATCGTTTCCAAAGAAACTCACAAAAATAATAGTGCCATGGGGGGAACCACGAATCCTCAAACCATCAACGAAATTGGTTTGAGTGAGGAAATGCGCCTTGCGACCGGTAGTATCGAACTAGACCGGGTGCTGGGTGGAGGCCTGGTTAATGGTTCTCTGGTGTTGGTAGGGGGAGATC
>CAZKEO010000222.1:2302-4425 GCA_964551785.1 uncultured Eubacteriales bacterium
CGGGAAATCGACATTACTGGTTCAGGTTGCCAATACCTTGAGTTACCAGCATGGACCGGTCATCTATGTCTAGGGAGAAGAATCAAATCGGCAAATTGCGCTCCGTGACCAGCGGCTACATGCGCAAGGGCCTGAATTGTTAATTCTAGCTGAAAACAATTTGAGTATTATTGAAGGCTATCTTGCAACCATCAAGCCTAAAGTGGTAATTGTGGATTCGATCCAAACCGTCTTTCGGGAGGAGATTTCCTCTGCTCCTGGCAGTGTTGGGCAAGTACGCGAATGTGCAGCTCAGCTGTTGCGAATCGCCAAAAGTACTGATACCGCCATTTGTTTAGTAGGCCATGTCACTAAGGAAGGCGCTTTAGCGGGTCCGAGAGTGTTGGAACATATGGTGGACACAGTATTGTACTTTGAAGGTGAGCACCATAACAGTTTTCGGGTGCTCCGGGCAGTCAAAAACCGCTTTGGCTCTACCAACGAAATCGGGATCTTCGAGATGGCGGAAGATGGCTTGCGGGAGGTTAGTAATCCCTCAGAGGTCTTTATGGCTCAGCGGCCTAGTGGTGAACCTGGTTCAGTAGTTACGGTTAGTTTAGAAGGAACTAGGCCAGTATTAGTAGAAATTCAAGCCTTAGTCACTCCTACTGTCTTTGGGATGCCCCGCAGGATGACCACAGGTGTTGATTTTAATCGGGTACTCTTAATTGCAGCCGTGTTAGAGAAAAGGGCAGGCTTGCATTTAGGTAGTCAGGATATTTATGTTAATGTGGCTGGCGGATTTAAACTCACAGAACCTGCAGTCGACTTAGGTATTGCCTTGGCTTTAGCCTCTAGCTTACGAGGAAGGCCATTAGATCCTGGTCTAGCAGTAATGGGAGAAGTGGGACTTACTGGTGAAATTAGGGCAGTCAGTCAATTGGAAAAACGAGTAGCAGAAGCTGCTAAGCTGGGTTTTGCTTGCTGTCTAGTTCCGGCTGCTAAGGCTGTTAAAATGAGCGGTGGTAAAACCAAGGTTATTGGTGTTGATTCGGTAGTGCAAGCAATTGAAGAGGCTTTTGGGGGTGTCTGATTGAAAGAGGAGCGGATTGATGATAGGTTTTTACAGTGCTTACGAACCTTGGCGCCGGGAACGGCGTTGCGGGAAGGTTTGGAGAATATTCTGCGGGCCAAAACCGGGGCATTGATTGTAATTAGTAATAATCCAGAAGTGATGAAGCTGGTGGAAGGCGGTTTCGAGATTAACTCTGAATTTAGCCCAGCCAGTATTTACGAACTAGGCAAAATGGATGGAGCCATTATCTTAAGCAGTGATGCCAAGCGTATTATTGCGGCCAATACGCAACTAGTTCCTGACCCAGGCATCCCTTCTGTAGAAACCGGCATTAGACACCGGACTGCGGAACGGGTGGCTCGTCAAACTGGAGAAATGATTATTTCGATTTCTCAACGCCGGAGTGTCATTACCCTTTACAAAGGGACCATGAAATACGTGCTGAGGGATATTGCAGTTATTCTGGCTAAGGCGAATCAGGCTATTCAGACTTTGGAAAAATACAAGACCGTCTTAGACCGGGCTTTAGTAAGTCTGGGAGAACTGGAATTAGCCGATATGGTTACCATTTACGATGTTGCCAAGGCTATCCAACGAACCGAAATGGTGCTTAGGATTGTCAAAGAGATTGAACGATATATTAGCGAACTAGGTACAGAAGGCCGCTTAGTTAGCTTGCAATTAGACGAACTGGTCACAGATGCTGAACCAGAAGGCTTATTAATCATCCAGGATTATTGTGTAGAACAAAGTGAAAAAACCCCTGAAGAAATACTGCAGACCATTCGCAATTGGTCTGCCGAGGATTTGCTTGACTTGTCCTTGATTAGCAGAGCACTAGGCTATATGGGGAACGTGGGGGTCTTAGACCAACAGGTCTGTTCTCGCGGTTACCGCATGTTAGACAAAGTGCCCAGACTGCCTTGGCCAGTAATCGAAAACTTAGTCCAAACCTTTAGTTCGCTCCGAGAGATTTTGCAGGCCTCCATCGAAGAATTAGATGAGGTAGAGGGAATTGGTGAGGTGAGGGCCCGGGCTATTAAAGAGGGGCTCAATAGGCTCAGGGAAC
>CAZKEO010000223.1:0-2946 GCA_964551785.1 uncultured Eubacteriales bacterium
ATAAATAGCTAACTGAGTCCGTCCCAGAGCCGAATACTGGTTAAACGGTACAGGAACACCGTCAGCCCAGAAAGGTCCACCAGGAGTGTAGATATAGTACCCGGTATTGCCTGATTCGCGCCAGTCTTGATCGTGTACAGAAACAGCATCCTTAGCTGCCTGTAGGTAAATATCTGCAGTCCCTTTATACTGGGCCAAACTGGGGTCATTTATAACCAGATTGGCAAAATCCGCAAAAGGATAAGAAATCATTCCAGTTTCTACAATAAGATGAAAAAAGCCTGTAGTTTTTAAGCCTGAAGCTGGTCCAACCCGCCAAGCTGGCAGGCTTTGTCCAAGGTAGTTAGTCACTTTCCGGACACTGTCCCTGTTGGCTAGGACACCATTACCCTGGTCAATAAATTTTTTCAAATAATATTCATTTTTGGTCGCCCGGTACATAGTCAAATAGGATTCCAAAACATATGACTCACCCCAAGCCAGGGTACTTGACTCATTCGTGGAACTCTTATACCAGTTTCCGCTATTCAGTACATCAGTACTCTTAAATACTTGTTCCAGGCTAGGTGCATCATAGGCTTGGGCGACATTCAGCGGTAACATAACAGCAAGCATGGTAACCATTAGAAGCATGCTGAGCCACTTATTTTTCCGCATTGGTCTTATTCCTCCCTGTCTTTTCTGTAATTTATTTTTGCTCTACTCATAAATGATTCGACAGGGTTCGACATTTTCCTTTAGGTAATTACAGGTAGCCTTACCAGGTAGGGCTTGTCCTGTTGGGTCGCAGGTGTCTGCCTTAGTTATAGGTCATGCTTAAGGGTCGCAGGTCAGGGATCTGCCGGTTTAGGGCTCTTAGTTCCGTACTTGGCAGTTCTAAGCTTGGTATGCTAATAGGAATTGACCAACCTCACCGAGTGATCGTCCATGCTCACCGGTGAGGTTGCCGGCGTCCATGCCGGCAAGGTCAATCCTATTGCATACCTGCGCTAAGAACTGCGTACAGTACTCCACCATGATCCCCTAAACCGGCAGATCCCTGACCTGCAGCTTGTACGTCTCGGTGAATGCGGCAGTTACTGAACGGGGCTAGCCCCCCTGCTAAATGACCTGGGTGGGCCAACCACCAGGTGACCCTGCCCCCAAGTTCAAATAGGACGGCAACAACCCCAGAGGATGACCAAGGTCGGTTACCTGCCACAGCCCCAAAAACCGACAAAGGTCTGGTACATGCCGGTTTAGGTGCTCCTAGTGGAGGGCCGTAGTATCTCTTTGCGCAGGTGTTCAACAGATCCGCCACGGTTGCAAGGATGGCAACCGCCTTGCCGGAGGGCACGGACGCCCTCTCGGCAAGGTTGGGCGGACTCTGTTAGAACAGCAAGCTTAGAGATACCCGGATTGAAACTAAGAGCACCGGACCGGTAGGTACCAGACCGACAACTTATAAGACTGCTTGAGCTAAGCAGGTAAACGACCGGCCACCAACCCCAGTGGCTGGCCCAGTCGGTCATCTGCCAAATAGGCTGGCCCAGTCCAAATTTTACTCTCCCATTAATTGACGATAAACTTCCAGGAGTTTCTCTTCTTCTCTGGCCCAATTGTACCTTGTTGCAAAAGCTTGACGTCCGTTCATACCCAGCTGGGCCCGCAATTCCGGATTACGGACCAAGGCTTCGATGGCACGGGCAATTGCTTGAGTATCAGTAGGGTCTGCTGTCAAACCACTTTGTGTCTCCTCCAACAGATTAACCCAGTCAGGGAAGTTGGATGCGATAATAGGCAGGCCGGCTGACATGTAATCATAAAGTTTAGTAGCCAAGGAATGCAGGTAATTAGGTTCAGGATGGAGCAAGCCCAGACCCAGGTCAGCACTACGGCAGTATCGGTAGACGATATCGAGAGGAACCATACCCAGGATGGTCACATTACCCTTAAGTCGCCTGTTATTTGCTATAAACTCCATCATTTCCTGCTGTAGTATGCTTGGACGTATCGGTCCCAAAATCCAAAAGTGAAAGGTTTTCTCCTGAAAATCTGCCCTTGCTAACCCTTGAAGCATTGTCATGGCACCTCTAGTTTTCGTCAAACTGCCAGCATAAACTAAGTTAATCTCAGCTTTGCCTAGGCTGGCAGTATCAGCTTTTCCGTTAAGTACCTCCCCGAAATTATCTGGAGTAATATTCTGGGTAAACTGTACGGGGTAATTATAAATATCTGCTTTTAGGGTTTTTACCTTGCAAAATTTTTCTTGATAGCTAGCCTCGGCAAAAATCAGCAAATCAAAAAAACGACTGCTGGTTTTTTCTACTAAATTAGCAAAGGCAGCCAGTGGTTTACGCAGTAAACTGGGTATCCAAAACTTAGAGAGGATAGCTGCCGGAAAATCTTCATGCACATCATAGATTACTTTACATCCCGTAATGAACTTAAGCAGCAGTGCCGCCGGAATTAGCTCCGGATCATGGAAATGTAGGATTTGGGGCCGGCACTTGATGCCCTGCCAAATCAGCCTGCCAACATTACTGATCCGAGCAAATCTGCTCCTCTGTCTGGGCAAGCAGTAAACTGCCACTCCCTGACGTACTCCATGGATTTCGCTCTGGTTAACTCCCCGGCTATCCCTGTGTCCTTCGCCAACAGCATGCAATTCTACTTGGTAATGCTTTGCCAAGGAAACTGCCTCTTTATAAAATATCCGGGCATCCTGCCAGAAGTGGACCGAACTAATGATTAATACTTGTGCCCTGATGGATACCACCTCCCTGCCGTCAGCTTACATTTTGTAGTCAGATTTCATTCCGCAGTAAGATTACATTCCGTAGTCAGATACGCCTTGGTCGTCCAGACATTCTGTATAAACTTTTCCCATCTGGAGGCCATTTTCATGCCATGTGTCACTTGCCAGTACTGTTTCGTGTAGGGTTTTCCCAGGTTTTACAGGCGGAC
>CAZKEO010000223.1:2956-3649 GCA_964551785.1 uncultured Eubacteriales bacterium
CTTGCCAGTACAGTTGCCTGTGCTGCTTTTCCCCGTTGTTCAGCTAGTACTGGGTTTTCCAGCACTCTGTTTAGGGCCTCATTGATGGCTGCTACATCTCGCGGTGGAATGAGTAGCCCGTTTTTCCCATCTGAGATGATTTCCGGTACCCCGCCCACCCTGGTGATAATCACCGGCTTACCCAAACTCATTGCTTCTAACATCACTACCGGCATCCCTTCAGAATAACTAGGCAGGACGAAGACATCACAGGCCTGCATCCATAGCTTGATTTCCCGATGAGGTAGTGAACCTACCAATACTACCCGTTCGTTCAGCTTATTTTGCTTTATATATTCCTCGACATAAGCTCCTAGGTGAGGATGCCCGATCAACAGGAGGACAGTATCACTAACCAGTTCCCGAAAAGCCTGTAAAAGTTCTTTGATCCCTTTGCTCTCAAAGAGATTTCCCACAAATAAGATTAGCTTTTTCCCCCTCCAGCGCTCCCGGATTTTTGCTACCTCTCCCAGTTCTTCACTGTCCAGTGTAAACTTCTCTAGATTCACTCCATTGGTAATTACCTCTACTTCCCTGGGACCTAAAGCCTGGACTGCTTTTTTTAGGTTTTCGCTGACACATACTACTTTATCCATTTTGGCTAGTGCTAGCTTAGTTAGTTTAGTAGTAATTTTATTGCAAAAAGGAAAAATC
>CAZKEO010000223.1:3659-4418 GCA_964551785.1 uncultured Eubacteriales bacterium
AAAATATCAGAACCATGAATAGTACAGGTTAGCTTAATCTTCTTAAAACATAATTTCAACAGTAAGGCAGCTAAACCGTCCGGCATAATGGTATGGGCATGAAGTATAATAGCAGAGTTGTCCCGGCTAATCTTCCTTACCAAACTAAAGGTACTAAAAAACATAAAAATTCCCTGTAGAAAAAAGAAAGAGGCACCTGGGATTACCAGGTACCTGGGATAATAAACCTGACACCCTCGAAAAAACCCCTCTTTTTCTACACTGCCATAGGACTGCCACTTTTTATTAAACCACAAGAATTGGGGCGCATAGGGAACCGGAGAGATGATGTATATTTTTGTATCGGTTAGACTATGGATGGCTTCAATTTGTTCCTGAACATAGATGCCCTTTACCGGTTCGGCGGTGGTGGGAAACCGGTGTGACAGGATTACCATAGTCGATTCTGGATTATCGACCTCTGTTAGAGCTCTCCTGCCTCGGATATCGTCTGTACCCCCGGCCCCTGCTCTTTCTAAGGCTAGAAGCACACCGACTAAAGCATAATATACTGCCATTAACTGGAGATTGTAAAAAGTTCCTGCCGCAATATTGAAGATGAGAAAACCAACGGTTATTGCCTGTATACCATACCCGTAAGCTTTTTCTGCAGGACTCCTGCCTCTGGCGGCTAGTTTTCCGGACCTGATCAGGATATTCAAATACAATGCCGAGTATATCAAGAGTCCTATTATCCCATACCTGCGGGTAATTAACAGG
>CAZKEO010000224.1:0-4402 GCA_964551785.1 uncultured Eubacteriales bacterium
TGAATGCATCCTGCATGTTATTTCGATAGACCAGCTTAAGGGTGGTAGTTTTTCCTAGTAAGCTGGCAACAACCCCACCTTCGTCGTCGAAAACCACCATGTTAGCAATCCCCAGACTATCCTGTTTGATACGGTCCAATATACGTTTGATGCGTACTGGATCAAGGGATTGGACTTCTTCGGTTTTTGAGACGATATTGGTTAAAGTAATCATCTCTTCCAACTTATCCATGACTCTTTTTTCTACTTGAATTTGTTTGTCCCGGTTGTTTGTAAATTGTACTTCCCGGAACATTCCCAAATTTTCATAGAAAACAAAGTAACCTAGAATGCCTAGAAAAACTAGCAGACTAATCTGAAAATAATATTGCTTTTTCATACTCACCTCCTAGCTTACCATCCGGTAATTATATCAGTTTCAAAAATATCTTAGAACAGCTCTTGTCAGAAACGTGATTCAACTAGGTAGTTTCGCTAATTGTTCTCTTGCCAATTGAGCATAGGTTCCGCTGGGATCTGCAGTAATAGCCTGCTGAAAGTACTCTCTGGCAAGTTGATATTCCTTCACCTGCCAGGCAGAGTAGGTTAAGCCGATCCCATAGAAGGCTTTTGCCCTAGATGCCGCATCAGCTTGAGCTAGACGTTGAAAAGCACTTCGCGCTTCCAGGTATTGATACTGACCGTAATAAATCCAGGCAATTTTTTCGTAGGGAGCTGGGTTCTTGGGATTTAAGCGAATGGCTTCCTCAAAGTAGTTTACCGCTTGCTCGTATAGCTTTTCCTGGTGATAGATTACCGCCAGTTTTAAGTAAGCATCTGTTAAATTTTTATTTAACTCCAGTGCTGCTAAAAACTTGGCCTTAGCACCACTTAAATCACCCTTTTGCTCTAAGCTTTTCCCATCTAGATAGTACTTATAGGCTTGTTCATTAGGGGAGGGCGGTTGGACAACTGGGGTAGTTCGCTTCACGACGACTAAGCTGTTACTAAGCAGTCTGCCCGGTGTGGTTAAGTACTTACCGCTGTAAACTAAACCCGAGGACGCACCGCCGTCTAGATTCATCGCCTCGACTAAACCCATTTTCTGCACCACTTCGGCAAGCTCCCTGACAGTGGCACCAGCGACCGTACCCATTACTAATTTTCCCTGTTTATCTACCCCAATAAAACTCCTTAAACTGCGGTAAGTGGTAAGTTTGGGATCCTGCATCCCTTCCAACTGAAAATTAACCGAAACCTTACCAGCTGTCAATAACCGCGGCCCTGCTCCTAGGGCATGTCTGACTTGTTCCCAATTTAGAGCCGGACCTGTTTTACTACCTTGTTTGTAGTTAAAACGGTAGCTCACTCTATCCCCTACCTTAAATCTGGCTGCTACCTGCTGGGCAGCCTTGCCACTGTTGGCAGTGATGACGAAACCATCGGCCGGGATACTAACTACCCCGCTACGAATTGCCGTGACCACGCCTGCTTTCACGACAATGGAAGTTGCCTTGGTAGTACCTGTTGTTTTACCTTTCGCTGGAGTGAAAATGATAATGGCTGAAGGATCGGCATTGACCTGATTAATCCCCCAGGCATACCAGTTGTTTGGCCATTCGTAAGAGTCATTAATACTGCCCTCGATCCCAACATAGAGTCGGGCGAAGAGGACTTTATTATCCAGGGTGAGACCCATTGTCGTCCCGGTAGTTCCAGTGTGGACCAGCTTGCTCTCAATTTGCAGATTACCATGTGGTTGCATATCACTATACGAGTTAAAAAAGGTTCCATTTATTCCAGCTACTGCTCCAGACCGGGTTACCATGCTAGCTAACGACTCAGTAGCACCCACTGTATTTTTGGCCAGTACAGGGCGGACTTCCCAATCGGTTAGGTTAACAAAGATCGCTTTGACCTGTTTAACCCCACCGGAAGTCTTTACCGCCAGACTCTGATTAGTAACTGCTGATGTGGCTCCTGTAGCCGAGCCTACTATAAAACTTAATAAGAAAATAATCAGACCTAAGATTGCAAATTTCTTCATTAGGCTCCATCCTCTACCGCTTTCTCACCGCAAAAACTGATACTGTTATTATTTATTCGATATCTATTTGATAATACCTACTTGACGTGTGATAAATCGACAATTTTTTCAATAAATTAAGCCCCAACACTGCAAGGCAATGTCAGGGCTTTCAGGATAAGTCTATAACTAGTTGGCTGATTCCTTTTTACCTTCCAGCGCTTTTAAGGCTTGCTGAGCTTCCGCAAAGGTGGGCGCATATTTTAAGGCTAGTTGATAGGCAGCTTTCGCTTTCTCTACTATACCCAACCCCAGATAACTATCTCCCAGACCCTTCAAGGCAGTGGCAGAGGTCGGTTCCCAATCTAGATATTGCTTAAAGCTCAGGCGGGCATTCGGGTAATCCTTTAATTGCAACTGAACTTCTGCTAGTTGCAACAAGGCTAGGCCATGTTGCGGCTGTTGCTTTAAAATAGCTTCTAACTCTGCTTTGCTTGCTGGCAAATCTCCCTTTTGGCGGTAGGCCAAAGCGAGATTATACTTAGCTGTGAGGTTATTTTTGTTTAGCTTTAGAGCCTGCTGATATTGTTTGATAGCTTCTGCTGTTTTGCCTTGTTCAAAGTAAGTATAACCCAGATTAATATAATTGACCGGATTATCTGGCGCTTGCTCTACCTGCTCTTGAAAATAGGCAATTTGCTGATCTGCTGCTGTGGTAGTAAAATTGGCACAACCCACAACAACAGTAGCCCATGCTATGATGAGCAGGATACTTAGATAACCTTTTTTCGACAAACACTACACCCCCTACTATTTCAACTTTGCCACTGTAATTGTTGCCTTTTATCAGGCTTTTCAAAATAAACTAATCCCTTATTCAATCTTCCAACTTTAGTAAATTTCTGGGTTTCCGAGAGGATTTTGTACTTTTAGGGCGAACTTTTGTAATCATTGTAATAATTTAGGATTATCTAGCGGAGGTGAGCAAATGGGAGTTCAACTAGAAACATTATTTAATAAAGCATTACAGCAATTTCAGAATGATCCTAAACAACTAGGGGTAATGAAGATTAGATTGGTTATGAAGATCGGAATCAGCACAAACCAAATCCAATCCGCACCTGACACACCGGAAATGATTACAAAGCTGAAAAACTCAGCTAAAGAACTCGGTATTAATCTATAAAGTTATAAGAATTTAGATACTGGAGGGAAAACAATGGTTATAAATGGACTAAGTCTCCAGCAAAACTCAACCCTGGCTGCTGAAGAAGTCAGTAAAGCAATCGCACAGCCCGGTGTAAAGCTGGTTAACTTTTATGCCTCAAGCAACTTTGACCTGAAAGAAATATCCACGATTTTGATGCGCGATTTCCCGGAAGCGGTCGTAGTTGGGTGTAGTACTGCGGGAGAAATCTCTACTCAGGGCTTTAGTAAAAATAGTTTAACTGCCATGAGTTTCGGTGATGACAAAATTAATCAAGTCGTAGCAGCAACTATCCCCGATTTACAAGCAAACGCAGCCACTGGCGGAGCAACATTAGGTCAGTTAAGTACTAAGTTGGGCTTGACCAGCAAGGACCTAGATAGTTCCAAATATGTCGGGATTATTTTAATTGACGGCCTCAGTGGTAAAGAAGAAGCCCTCATGAATGCCCTCGGGGATGAGGCGCCACAATTATTAATTGTAGGAGCCTCGGCGGGAGATGATCTCAAGTTTACCCAGACCCAGGTTGTCTTAAATGGTGAAGTCCTCAGCGATGCCGCTGTCCTAGCCATTCTAGATATGAAAGTTCCCTTTGAAGTGGTACAGACCACTAGCTATAAGCCTACCTCGACGATTCTTGAAATCACCAAGGCTGACAAGGAAAATCGGATTGTCTATGAATTCAATGGACGTAATGCTGTAGAGGTCTATCAGGAAACTGTCAATAGCACTAACCTTGATGCTGGTGTCTTTATGCATAACCCACTTGGAATCGCAATTGAGGACGAGGTCTTTATTCGTAGTCCGCAACAGGTTTTAGCGGATGGTACCGGACTCAAATTCTTCTGTCAGATTGAGGAGGGTTCTGTAGTCCACCTCTGTCACCCTACTGATATGGTTAAAGATAATAGTGAAATGGTCCAGAAGGTTAAACAAAATCTCGGGACGGTTTCTGGAGGAATTATTTTTAACTGTATTTTACGTTACTTAGAAATAGAAGCCTCTGCTACAGCAAGTGCCATGTCTAATACCTATGAAGGCATCCCCGTGGTAGGGTTTAATACTTATGGCGAAGAATTAATCACCCATATTAATCAGACTGTAACCGCTTTGTTTATCAAATAAGCTAACCAATGTAACAAAGTTTTTCATCTACAATAGAGAGAAGAAGTGTTTAGTTAAGATTGCTA
>CAZKEO010000225.1:0-4395 GCA_964551785.1 uncultured Eubacteriales bacterium
CATGCAGTCCCTCGGACTGATCGCCGGCGGCCTGTCCCACGACTTCAACAACCTCCTCACCGCCATCCTGGGCAACCTCAGCTGCGCCGAGCTGGAACTCCCGGTCGACCCGACCGCCCGGCCCTTCCTGGCTCACATCCGCGGGGCCTGCCCGGGGGCAATCACCTCTCTCAGGGGGCTAGCCTGATGCTCACCTTGTAAGTTTCGTAGTTTACTCCGCGCCTTATGGGCACTATTTAGTTTGGCATGGCCTTGTTCCCGAGCTAATTCCTCTTTGAGTTCGGCCAACACCTGCTCAGCTTCTATGCGGGCTTTTTTGACGATTTCCAAGGCTTCTTCTCGGGCTCTATCCAGGATGGAATCCCGCTTGTTGGCGAGCTTTTCCTGAGAGTGTTGGTAATCTTCTTTTAGCCGATCTACCTCGAGGCGTCCTGAAGCAGCAGCCAAGCGTTCCCGCTCTGCTGCTTTTTGGGTTTCCTCCAGATTTTCAATTAAGGTGGCAATATCCCTTTCCTCTTGAGTTTGCAGACTCCGAGCCCGGTCAACCACCTTTTTAGCTAAGCCTAAGCGGTAGGCAATCTCAAAAGCATTACTGCGGCCAGGCTGGCCAATTAACAAACGATAGGTAGGCCGTAAAGTAGCCACATCAAACTCTACTGAGGCATTTTCCATACCTTGCCGCGTATAGGCTAAATTTTTCAATTCACTATAATGGGTGGTAGCAATGGTTTTAGTGCCCCGCTGGTGGAGTTCCTCTAGGATAGCCATCGCTAGGGCTGCTCCTTCAGCCGGATCAGTGCCTGCCCCCAGTTCATCAACCAGAGCTATGGTTTGAGCATCTGCTTGGTGTAAGATATCGACCAAATTGGTCATGTGGGAAGAAAAAGTACTTAACGACTGCTCGATACTTTGTTCATCCCCAATATCACAAAAGATCTTGGTGTAAAAACCAACTTCTGAGCCTACCTCAGCAGGAATGTGTAAACCAGCCTGGGTCATCAGCACAAAGAGACCCATTGTTTTCAAAGTTACCGTCTTACCTCCGGTATTAGGACCAGTGATAATTAAGGTGGAAAACTCCCCACCAAGATGAATGCTAACTGGGACTACATCAGCTCTTAGCAAGGGATGGCGACCCTTAATGATATTAAGGTAACCCCAAGTATTAAATTTTGGTTCCCAAGCATTCATTTGCTGGCTCAAACGAGCCTTAGCAAAAATAAAATCAAGTTGACCTAAGGTCTCCACCGTAATTTGAATTTCCGCTAAGCGAGCACCAACCAGCCTGGTTAATTCAGCCAGAATTTTAGCAACCTCCTGCTTTTCAGCCAGGACCAGCCTTCTGACATCATTATTAATCTCCACGACTTCCATTGGTTCAATGAATAAAGTTGCGCCACTGGCAGATTGGTCATGAATCAGACCCGGAAATTGTCCGCGATACTCCTGTTTGACCGGCACTACGTAGCGGTCACCGCGGACTGTAATAATGGTTTCTTGCAGCATTTTTTGAAAGTCAGTCCCACGCAATATTTTGTCAAGACGTTCTTTAATCCGGTTCTGGAACACCCGCTTTTGGCGCCTAATGCGATAGAGTTCTTCCGAGGCTGCATCCGCAATTTCGCCACCCGGCATGATACAAAGGTTAATCTTTTCTTCTAGCGGACGAAAATTACCAACCAGCTGGGCTAATTCCTGTAGCAGGGGAAAGCTTTCCTTCACGTCTAAGATAAACTGTTTTAGCCTCCGTCCACCGTAAAGGGTATCTGCGAGCTCCATCAATTCCTGTGGCTCGAGGATACCGCCCGTGTCAGCACGTTTGAGGGCAATCCGGACATCATGAATCCCTCCAAAGGGAATGTCAGGATGTAACCGTAACATCTCTCGACCTTCAGTGGTTTCACTTTGACGCTGAGCAACAACACTAGGCTCTAAGCTGGGCTCAAGTTCTCCAGCCAATTCTTTGCCTAAACTACTGCTACAACATGCTAACAGCATCGCAATAATTTTATCAAATTCTAGCTTCTTAATAGTCTGCTGATTCATTTGTTCACCTTTCTTGCGGTAGGTCTACAACACTCCCCGGAAGTAATGCCCTTTGGTTAAGCCAGCAGAACTCAAGTCTGCCAAGGCCTGTTTCGCTTTTTCTGCCGGTTGCCAATTTGCCTTCCGAATCTGATAGCGGTCAATTTCCTCGCGGTAAATCCTAGTTATCTGGGCCACTTCCCGCCCATCCTTTAATTTTAATTCCAGCCGCAGACTGCTAATTCCTGCTTGGGCTAATTGACCGATTTCCTCAATCACACACAGTTCCTTTGGGTTAAAGATGTGCAGATGACAGAACTGGTCCATTGCCAGTGGAAATACATAATTCAGGCGATCCTTCAGACCAAGAACTTTGCCTTTACAAGGTACTGTACAATGCTGTTGGGTCGTTTTACCACCTATTGAACAACCCACTGCACAGTATTCCGAAATCATCATGGGGATGGCACCATGAACCAGACATTCTTTCTGGGCTAGCTGTTGGCCCTGCATGGCGTTAAGCTGGTCTAACGTCAGCTCAGGAGATAAGGTTACTTGACTAAAGCCCAGCTCCTGTAGAGCGACAATGCTCTGTTGATTATAGGCATTGAGCGAGTAATCAGCCAGTAGTTGGATTGGGCTAGGGCTTTGTCCTGTAGGTTGCAGCTCATCGATCAATAACTTAGCCAGTCCCAGGTTCGCTACTAGGATCCCAGCAGGTTGGTTTGAGCTCTCTGCTATCAGTGCCTGAACCAGCGGCCAATAGGTTGCTAATTCGTTGTCCTGGAGTACACGGGGAGTGGAAAGTACGAATTCCACACCTTTCTGCTGACAGTAATCAATTCCCTGAAGCAGTACTGCTTTAGTTAAAGTTTCCTGATGACGGAAGCTTTCTCCCCCTAAATATACCCGATGAGCCCCGTTGTCAACAGCAGCTTTGAGTGTCTTTAGGCTACTCACAGCCACTGATAGGGTCAGGTCTGCATTGGGAGCTTGTGATGATGTAGGGAAGGCGCTTTGGCCCTTTGAGGTTCCTCTCGGCTTAGTCTGAAAGGCAGTTGTCAGCCTTTGCTGCCAAGTAGCCTCCCCAAGGGGTTGGCGATTATATGCTTGTAAGCGGATTTGTTCCAGTTGTTCCACGGCCTGTCTTCTTGCTTCATTGATTTCGCTGACAGGTACCATCAATTCTCCTTGCAGCTCTACCACCAAATTCTCTACCGCAAAGGGTGTATTCCCCAGACGGTCGATTTGTTTGATGAGGGTTTCTTCGTTTAAGGGGCGTTTCAAAGCAGGTTCCGCCAAAAAGCTGGTTTGTCCCTGAGCTTGGTTGCCCGCATGATCTGTTAAGACTACCCGCAAAGGTTCACCCAGACGCACCTCTACCTTGACCTGGAGAGGGATTTTACGCCCGTATTTGGCTGCTTCAAAGGTCTGTCGAGCCTGGGCCATCAGATCAGCATCAAAGGTCTTAAAGACCCGATCCCCGACCCCTGCCTTACCAGTCAATTCAATCACGACATTCTCTCCAACCGTAGCCTTTTCAACTGGTACACCTGCCACCGTCATCCGGTGGACGGTAATACCCTGCCTGCCACCTTGGGTCACCCAGATTTCCAGGCCGTCACCCAGCCTGAGATCATCCTCCAGTAGTAATTCCGCCGTCTTGTCTTTGTGGTTAAAGTAAGTGATCCTGCCTAGTTTAAGTCCACGGTTGTTAGTGCGTTTATAGCTCATTAAATCCAAACCAGGATTGCCGAAGTAATAGCCGGAGGTAAAATCCCGGTTAAAGATCTGCCGCAAATCACGCTGGTCCACATCTGGTATTAAGTAAGGCTGCTGTGCTAAATAACGGTCTAAAGCTTGGCGGTAAATCCTAATCACGGTCGCAACATATTCTGGTCTTTTCATCCGGCCTTCGATCTTTAAAGAATGAATTCCTGCTTTAACCAGCTCAGGTAAAAATTCAATACTGTTCAAATCCCGGGGACTTAAGAGGTGATTACCCAGCTGATCATCACTGAGCACCTGCCCTTTTTCATCCACCAGACTATAGGTGAGCCGACAAGGTTGAGCACAACGCCCGCGGTTCCCGCTCCGGCCTCCAATCAGACTACTCATCAGACATTCCCCGGAGTAGCAGACACACAGTGCGCCATGGATAAAGGCCTCGAGTTCCACGTTAGAATGCTCACTGATATAGCTGATATTCTCTAAGCTGACCTCTCGCGCTAACACAACTCGCTCAAAACCCAGCTCCTGCATTAGGTTTACACCCGGCAAATTATGGACAGTCATCTGGGTACTAGCGTGAAGCTCTAGTTCAGGTAATGCTCGTCTGGCTAATCTGGTTACCCCTAAGTCCTGCAGAAT
>CAZKEO010000226.1:0-4394 GCA_964551785.1 uncultured Eubacteriales bacterium
GAAACTTGGCAAAAGCCTGAAATCAGACAGGCCTTTAGTTGTGGCGCTGACCTTTGGGAGCCTCATCAACAGGCGAAGCAGACTTTAATTGATTATGTTAAAACTAAAACAGGTTCAGTTTTAAGACCCAATGCCCTGCTTGTTGGTTTTGCCCGTAGAGCAGCTCCGTATAAGCGAAGCGATTTAATCTTCCGCAACTCTCAGGTAATTGACAATTTATTAGTTGAAGGAAAAATCCAATTAGTCTTTTCCGGGAAAGCACACCCAAATGATAGTTTAGGTAAGGATATCATTCAGGACTTGGTCAAAATGGACCGAAAATATCGAGACAACGTGGTTTTTTTAGAAAACTACGACATGGAGATTGCCCGCTTAATGGTACAGGGCTGTGATGTCTGGCTGAATAACCCCCGCCGGCCGTTAGAGGCTAGCGGTACTTCCGGCATGAAAGCAGCAATGAATGGTGTACTTAACCTAAGTGTGGTAGATGGATGGGTGGCAGAAGGTCCCCAGCATGGCGTCAGCGGTTGGCTGATAGATTCTGTAGAAAAAGCTACAGAGCAATGGAACCAGGATGAATGCGATCTCCAAGCCTTGTACCAGGTGCTTTTAAATGATGTTTTACCAACTTATTATCAAGATCACAGCTTGTGGGTTGAAATGATGAGGTCCAGCATTGACATGGCACACTGGCAATTTTCCTCTCATCGAATGTTACGAGAATACTATGACGTGATGTATAGTAAGTCTCTAGCTAATCAGAAGATTACTATACCTACTTATCAAATATACAATACAGAACGGATTAACTCCCAATACTATCAACTTTAAAAACAACAAGACCGAACCACTTGGTTCTGGTCTTGTTGTTTGTTGATTATTATTCAGCGTTGGGAGCAGTCAACTGCATTCCCAGTTGGTATGCCTTATCCATGATCTGATGATTATTGTTTTGCATGGCCTGTCCAGCTTCTTCTGGATTAGGTGGTAGGTGTTTACGTTTGGCTATGCCTGTTAGTTCTAGGAGGCTCATACCCACCTGACCTTGATCCATCAAGTCAGTGGCAATAAATTCTTCCACTGTTCCACCGTTAGCAAAAGAGCCAAACATCCTGCGCAGTAATTTTAAGGGGTCTTCGGCAGATTCTTGTCGGTTAGCTCCTACAGTCATTAACAGCACAACATTACGAGGTTTTTCTTCAAGTCTTGTTGTCTTGACAGGACCTTTACCAGGTACAAAAATAGTCTTATTGATTGGTCCCATTAATCGATCTAGTAGCATTTTCGCCTGGCCCGTAATGTAGTTGCCATAGATTGGCGAGCCAAAGATTATGCCATCAGCATCGTCAAGTTTCTTAATCAACATCGCTACATCATCTGACTGACGGCAGATTCCCTCTGGGCGACACTCCATACACCCCTGACAAGATGAGATTTGGAGGTCATCTATAAACACTTTTTCAGTAACCGCCCCTTTAACCTGGGCACCAGCTAAGATTTTTTCTGTTATGAGATCAGTATTACCACCTTTACGGTAACTTCCAACAATCGCTAAAATCTTCACTATTAGTTTCACCTTCCAAATTATAAAGTCCATTGAGAGTGACACCCTCCTGGGCGCACAAGATTTATATTCTTTATTGCTAATTACTATCTTACCATAAAACCTTGAAGTAATACAAAAGAGAGCACTGGCTAACTACCAGTGCTCTCTTTTGATATTATTATAAGATTCCCTTAGCCTTTAGTTCAGCCTGTTGGGCTTCGCTATAACCTAACTTCAAAAGTAATTCGGTGGTATGTTCTCCCCACTTGGGAGGTGGCAGAAGCTGATCACCACCAGGAGTGTATTCTTGCTCATTAAAGATGAACTTAACCGGTAAACCGATTTGGTGTAGCACCCCTTCGGTGGGATGTTGTAGTGTGACACCCAACCCACGCTCACGGAAGTGAGCTCCATTTAAGACTTCATCAATACTTTGTATCGGAGTAAAGCAACAATCTACGTTAGCTAAAAGGGCTTCCCACTCGGCTAAATCCTTTGTTAAAAAGATTTGCTTTACTTCTTCATAGACAGGTTCACCGTCATTGGCCCGGGCCATATGGGTTTTGACCAAATCCTCTCGACCAATAGCTAGGCAAAAAGTTTGCCAGAATTTGAATTCTAACGAACCTAAACCTACATAACGATTATCTTTGGTCTGGTAGATATTATAACAAACCAAACCTCCAGAGAGGTCTAACTCGCCACGTTTTAGAGGATTTCCATCAGCTTGATATTGCGCAACATAAAAGGCCATCCAAGAAAGTAAGCCATCTAACATAGCAGCATCGACGAAACCACCTTCGCCAGTTGTTTTTTTACGCATTAAGGCAGACAATATTCCAATAACGGCATACATACCACCACTCAAATCAGCGATCTGGGTACCAGACATTACAGGTCGGCCGTTCTTAATTCCCGAAATATCCATTATTCCACTTAGGCTTAAGTAGTTCAAATCATGTCCAGCCTTATCTTTATGCGGGCCAGTTTGCCCATAACCAGTCATGGCACAATATACTAAAGCCGGATTTACCTTCTTTAATTCCTGATAACCAATCCCCCAAGCCTCCATGATTCCGGGCCGAAAACTCTCTAAAACTACATCTGCCTCAGCAACCATTTTTTTAAATATTTCTTGCCCTTCAGGCTTTTTGAAATTTATTTTAATGCTTTTTTTATTACGGTTAACTGATAAATAATAAGCGCTATCCTCATTAACCTTGGGATCAAAGTCCCGCATATAATCGCCAGCCGTAGTATCCTCTACTTTAATTACTTCTGCACCCATATCTGCCAGAAGTAGAGATGCAAATGGACCAGGTAATAGTCTGCTTAAATCTAAAATCTTAATTCCCTTTAACATAAGGCTGCCCCCCCTTTTTAGGTATTATATTATTTTAATTTTCACGCAATTACAATAATTATCCGTAAGTGGTGGTATAGTCTGGTGAGTGGTATGATTTGAGCCTTCAAGAGCATTGTCAGTAAAAACCACACTTATAATAGGAAGTGATAGCCACCTTTCAGAAAGTAGATACCTAAGCCAAACATAAAGATTCCACATATACCGATCAAGAGTTGATAGTGTTTCGGTTTTAGTAATTGGACACTTTTCAGCACCGCAAATGTAATCATGCTAAACCAAGCAGCATCTGCTAAAAGATGACCACTGAAAAATGCACTTACCCCTATGATGCCTTGTTTGCTAGCTAAGACCAAGTAACCTGCGCCAATAGTACTCCACCAGAGGATAAAGTAAGGGTTAACCAAACTAGAGATTACCCCCGCACCGAAGGGCCCAAGTCGATAAGTACTAGCAATAGGTGACGCCGGTACAGCATTGGTAATTTCTAATGATACTCGACCTTGCCAAGCATCCCTAAGCATTACACTTCCAAGGTAACTCATCACCAAACCACCTATTAGACCGATAATTCCGCTTACCGCAGGCAACATCATCCAGCGCTGTAAACCAAGTAGCAGAGCGATGACGAGCAGCGTCTCTAGTAAAGCGTGTCCAGCAATGACGTAGAGCCCTCCTTTGAATTTGTGCTTACTAGTCTGGGTGATCACCATTGTCAACATTGGACCGGGCATAATTGCACCGGATAGCCCTACTGTAAAAGCTGTTAAGAATATCAGTAGCTTTGCGCTCAATCCACTTCAACATCCTTTTCTTAATATAAAGTTACTGCTTTTGCCATTTGCGAGCAAGGTAATTACTATTTATCGTTAACAATTTCTCAATATTTAAACTAAGCCCTTGCAAAGTTTTACTACCATAATGAAAAACGAAAGTGTCACCGGCACAAACATTTTTGTACCCTTTTTGTTTGATTCTTCTGCCTAAGTCTACGTCTTCACATAATCCGACTTTAAAGTTTTCATCAAACATACCAACTTTTTCAAGCACCGAGCGCTTGGTTAGCAGGCAAAAACCTGGTAACCAGTCCACTTCATACCATTTGGCTCGGTTATAATGGTTGAAATATCTGCCAAAGCGTTGGATATCCTCGTGAGAGTTTAAGGCTAATGCTGGCATTCCTGTAACTGCAGCAAAGTTTGTTCTTGGCCCTACCGCACCATGCTCTGGCTTTGAATTTAGACACGCCAACATTTGCTCTAACCAGCGCGGGGTAACAATTGTGTCATTATTTAGAAATAAGAGGTATTCTCCCTTTGCTTGTGCGATACCTTGGTTGTTGCCTTTGGCATAACCGAGATTTTTCTGATTATGGATCACCAATGCACCTGGCACAGATTGAAAATACTCTAGCGTTTGATCCTGCGAGCCGTTATTTACTAAAATCAGTTGATGTGGTATAGTGGTATATTCAAGAATGCTAGT
>CAZKEO010000227.1:0-4370 GCA_964551785.1 uncultured Eubacteriales bacterium
CCTGGTGTTGGGGATTATGGTGCCGGGTACGGCATGTGCTCGGGGAATACTTGGGAACAAGAAGCTAGTCAACGTGCGGAGCAAGCGGGATAATGCTTGGATTAAACCCGCTGCTTCCGCTAACTTCATAATCCCTAACCAAAGTGTCATCACCCCGATCAGCCCAATTGCCACTTGTACTGCTAATTGGGCTCCATCAAAAGCTGCTTTGGTTACAGCCTCGAGCCGACCAGTAAAAATAGCTACAACTATTCCCACTACCATCAGACCCAGCCAAATCACATTTACCATCATACCCGCCTCCCCGCTACTTTTCGTGATAAGTATATGAGGCAAGGTATTACTGTAGACTAAAGGAATTGCAGAAGCAGTTATTATCAAATCATCTATCCACTGAGCTTAGCAAGAGCTTAAAAAGAGCTAAGCCAGCTTTTTATGTATTCCCAAAAAAGCTGCCACTTACCTTTGCGGGCTACGTCCTGGTCACTTACTAGATAGATACTGCGGATAGCTTCACCCGGGATGCTGATTTTTATGATCCCTAGTTTTTGACCCTTGGTAACCGGAGCCTCAATTTGCTTAGGAAGTTCCAGCTCAATCTTTACCTGAGCTAAATCTCCTGGTCTCAGTGCCACCACGAAATCTTCTGCAGACTTGACGGTAACTTGGGTAGCCAAACCTTTTGTTACTGGCACTGTTCCCAGTAGCTTTTGTTGGCTGACCAGTTCTTTCTTCTGGAAGTTTGCAAAGCCCCAGTCAAGTAGGCTAGCCGTTTCCTGAAACATGTTGGGGGAATCTAGTACCACGGCTATTAACTGCATCCCTTGGCGGGTAGCAGAGCCGACTAAACAACGCCCCGATAAATCAGTAAAACCAGTTTTTACTCCATCGGCGCCAGGATAATCTTGTAGCAGTTTATTGCGATTACGCAGTACGCGCTCATAGGGATGTCCCGCCCAAGGAATATTTTTTTCCTGAGTGCTAACCAGTTTGGCAAAGCCGGGAACTTTGGTTAAACCATAACGTGCTAATAGAGCCAGATCAAAGGCTGAGGTATAATGGTTAGGGGCATCCAAGCCATGGGGATTAACATAATGACTATCCTTCGCCCCAATTGCTTGTGCCTTAGAGTTCATTAGCTCGGCGAATTTAGCTTCACTGCCAGCAATATGTTCCGCGATGGCTGAAGCTGCATCATTAGCTGAAAACAACATCAGGGCATACATAAGCTGTTCTAGGGTTAACTGTTCCCCTTCTTCCAGCCAGATAGCTGACTCTGGTGTCTCTGCAGCGTGTTTACTTATTTTAACCTGATCGGTAAGTTTGCCCCGTTCCAACGCCACAATTGCTGTGGTAATTTTAGTGGTACTGGCCTGGTGTCTCCGTTCATGCTCGTTGTTGGCATATAACACCTGACCAGAAGTTGCTTCCATTAAGACAAACGATTTGGCAGTGATAGCTGGTTTGGCACTGGCCTGAACTGTGCCAGCTGACATAAGTAAAAACAGAACTAACAGCACCACAGCCAGGCAGTTCATTCCCGACTTGGCACCCACCAGTTCCTGTTTGGTCCTTTTGCTTACTCCAGTCAAAATACCTGCTCCAATCCTATTTATTTTACTACTTGGTAACTTGCTTATTTCTCAGCTTCAATTCCCTCGATAATGACAGTATAGCCAAATTCCTTGGCAATCCGTTTAGCCTGTTCGATATCCTCTCGGTCCCAAACAGACCAACCTCCCTTACGAATCCCATTGACCCGTAATTCCACTTCTTGCTCACGGATAATCATTTCATTTTCACTGACCTTTTGCATTTGTCTAGTTTGACGTTCGATAGCTTCTACGACATCGACATCTAATACTCTTAAGGCAATAAACATACAGGAAAGGGCATCTTCCAGTTCATGGCGTGCCTTTTCTTCATCTCCCTGGAGGAGAGCCTTCAAAGATTCCGCTACTTCTTCATTAAGGTGACTAATCACTTGTCTGGGATCCATGGCTTTATATTTACGATTGGCCCATATAATCTCGATAGCATCCTTGAGCTTCATCCTGACCCTCCTTGTGCTAGTGAATTGTAAATAATATTCTTTTATACTGCTATTTATTCCCCATAACTGCTGATTATTCCTTCTAAAAACACAAAGTGGAGATAAATTCCCCCTTGGGAATTATCCCCACTAGCTGTTTATCTGGACAACCCTAGACTTTGGCTTAGTATTGGTGCTGTTCACCAAAGGGTTCAGGCTCGTGTTGTTGCGGCTTAAAGATGGATTTGACTTGGTCTACAAGCTGTGGTGCCAGATCAATTAAGCGGTCCACCATCACATTACCATCAACTGGGATTAACCTAACCTGATTTTGCCCCACCACCAAAAAACCGACTGGTTGGACAGAAACCCCGGCTCCACTACCACCGCCGAAAGGCAAAATGTTACTTTTTTGATTTTGTTGATTACCATCTTTGGGCAACTCGAATTCACCGCCACCAGCGGCAAAACCACAGGCAACCCGGGTAATGGGTATAATTATTGTACCATCAGGGGTCTCGACAGGGTCTCCAACCACTGTATTCACATCTACCATTTCCTTAATGCTTTCCATGGCTGTTTTCATTAAACCCTCTATGGGATGTTCACTCATATCCTTCACCCCCTTCGTTGCCTGATTCTCCTCATGGCTGTGACTCCGGCAATTATAATATGACCTAGACGCACTTCAAATATGCAACGAAATTCGATTGCAAAGGTAGAATCAGCGAAAACAGGGTCAACGGAAACCTGGGGTGAGCTAGTGGTCTGCTTGACCTGGTGAGTAAACCAACTAAGGAAGTTGGTAAGCAGAGCCCAGACCAAGCCAGTTAAGACGCCAGTTAAGGCAGCATCCCCTGTGCCAAACTTGGTTTGACAGGAAAGCTGCCTGACTGTTGTTTTAGAAAGTATGTAATTAGTGGCATACCGAAACATGGGAAAAGCATTCCTAATACGATCTACCCATTCCATCACCGTAGGCCAGTACCTCTTAGCCTTACGGTCTGGAGCTCTCTCAGCCACGGTGAACTTCAGCAAGCCCCCGCAAGCAGAAAACTTCGCATGGAAGGCCCCATTAGTACCATGACAATGGTATACGAAATCTGTCCGTACTGGCATAACCAGTAGTAATAGTAACACTATACTCAAAATAGCTATTCCAAGTAACCACCACAAACTACGTGCCCCCCTAGCGGGAGTTCCCCATTATTTCCAGCACTTAGTGTGTGCACATAAGTCTAAAGCTATTCCTCTAAGCAGGTTATTTCTCACTATTGATTTGGTTATTGAGCTCTTCCGACCACTCCTGCTCATTTTCCACAATAAATTCCTCTAAACTGGGGAGTTCATCGACGGATTTTAAGCCAAAATGCTGCAGAAATTTCTCGGTGGTGCCGAAGAGCACTGGGCGTCCTGCCCCTTCTTTACGTCCTAGGTCTTTGACCAAGCCCTTTTCTATCAGGGTATTCATCGGGCTGTCTACTTTCACACCCCGAATCATTTCTAGTTCTCCTCTGGTGATAGGCTGTTTATAGGCGATGATGGCCAGTGTTTCCAAAGCAGCCTTGGAGAGGCCAAAGTTTGTCTGGGGGCGATACAACCGCTCAATATAGGGGGCCAAATCTGGTCTGGTAGTCATCTGATAACCGTTGGCAATCTCTATAATCTGAATCCCCTTTTTACCCCGGCGGTACTCTTCCTGGAGTTCTGCTAACAAATCCCGCGTATCCTGTAGGCTATTCTCAGTAACGTTACTAAGTTGTTTCAGCGAGAGTGGTTCACTGGCTACAAATAAAAGGCATTCAATTACGGCTTTGGTTTCTTCCTGAAATAAGACTGCGATAGCTATCCCTCCAGACTTGCGATTTCTTCCCGGCGGCTAAACACGGTAATTTCCGAAAATATCCTAGATTGATGCATATAGATTTTCTTTTGCTTAATTAATTCCAGCATGGCTAAAAAAGTTACGACGATTTCAACTCGATTGACATGCTTTTTCAGAAACAATTGACTAAAAGGTACTCCATTAGGATAAAAGACTAAGCGGCGGACAATTTCCCGCATCTTATCCCTAATACTGTACTCTTCCCTCGGCATGTCTAGCGGTGCAACCTCTTCTTCCACCCGATTCAAGACCTCTTGCAGGGCAGCTATTAAATCAGTTAGACATACCCCTTCTAGGGGATCAGCTTCACTGAACAAGTCGCTAAACATTTCTTCTTCATTAGCTCTGGTAAAAACCTTGCCTTGATATTTTTCTTTGTCTTTTAGAAACTCGGCAACCTGCTTAAATTTACGATACTCCAGTAATCTTTCAACTAATTCATCTCTGGGGTCA
>CAZKEO010000228.1:0-4333 GCA_964551785.1 uncultured Eubacteriales bacterium
GGTTTTGGTTTTTCCCGTTATGCTACTGACCGAGCCTGGTTGGTGCCGCACTTTGAGAAAATGCTCTATGACAACGCTTTGCTGGCGATTACTTACCTGGAAGCTTTCCAAGCCACTGCTAAAGAGGAATACGCGCAGGCCGCCCGAGAAATTTTTACTTATATCTTGAGAGACATGACTTCTCCAGAAGGCGCTTTCTTCTCAGCAGAAGATGCTGACTCTGAAGGTGTCGAGGGCAAATTTTATGTCTGGTCTGTAGAGGAAGTTAAGAGTATCCTCGGGGGAACGGTCGCTGAGGAGTTTTGCCAAACCTACGGCATCACGGAGCATGGCAATTTCGAGGGCAAGAACATCCCTAATCTAATTAAAACTGGCTTACTGCAACCTGAAGTAGCTGCCAAGCTCGCGGATGCTAAGGAACAACTCTTCCAAAATCGCGAAAAGAGAATTCATCCGCATAAAGATGATAAAATCCTCACTGCCTGGAATGGGCTGATGATTGCTGCTCTGGCCTTTGGCACGCGGGCTCTTGGTGATGAGCAATATGCCCAAGCAGCCGAAAAAGCAGTAAACTTCTTGGAACAAAATCTACTCAGGGAAGATGGCAGGTTACTCGCCCGCTACCGGGACGGTGAAGCAGCCTATTTGGCTTATGCCGATGACTATGCCTTTTTAACTTGGGGTTTAATTGAGCTCTATCAAGCCACTTTCAAGCCTCAATATCTTAACTGGGCCTTAGAGTTAAATGAAGCTTTGCTCCACTATTTCTGGGATGAGGCCAATGGCGGGCTCTATCTCTATGGTTCCGACGGCGAAAAGCTAATTGCCCGCCCGAAGGAAATCTATGATGGAGCGATGCCATCTGCTAACTCTGTTGCTACTCTAAATTTCTTGCGTTTAGCTATTTTAACTGGACGAAAGGAGCTTGAGGAAAAAGCCCAAGCTCAATTTAAAGCCTTTGGGGGAACAGTTAGTGAGGCACCAGCTGGTTATACGCATATGCTAATGGCAGTACAGTTCCAGAATTCACCCACTGTGGAAGTTACCTTAGTCGGACAGCCAGGAGCAGCAGATTTTAGTGAAATGCTCACTACAGTTAACCAAGACTTTGCTCCCGAAATGCTAATTGTAGCCAAGCCACCCGGTAACCCTAACCCAGATACCATCAGGCTGATTCCACTGTTAGAAGGCCGAGAGGCCTTAGAAGGTAAGGCTACCGCTTATGTTTGTAAAAACTTCTCCTGTCAGCCCCCTACTTCAGATGTGAAAATCTTAGCACAATTACTTTAAGAGAGCTTCCAGGCTCACCAGATAAACGGTGAGCTTTTTTTATTTATTTAAATCTAATTGCAGGAATATTCTGTCTTTGTGGCTAATTATATATATTAATTATTATATGATGTGAGGAGTGATTCACCATGACCTGGAAATGTACCCGTTGCCAAACAGACAATAGCGCCGAGACAAAGAAATGTGCCTGCGGAACCCTCCAATATGCCTGCCTCAACTGTAAATACATGGAGAGAATTGGTGAAAATGGCGGCTATTGTACTGGTCAATTTAGCAATTGTCGGTCAATGAAGATTAGCATTAGCAACAATACCTGTCAACGTTTTGTCGTGAAGTAAATTACTCGCTCCTGTTCAAGTTTTATATTGTCTTTAAGAAGCTGCCACGGCAGCTTTTCTTTTTTTAGATAGTTATTGTTCTTTGAGGTAATAATAGTAGGAAACTAATCTATTTCTACTTGGGGAGTGATCTATGATGCGTAGCATGTGGAAAGGGGCTATTAGTTTCGGCCTGGTAAACATCCCGGTTAAACTATATAGCGCCACCGAAAAAAAAGATATCAAATTTAATTATCTGCATTCTGTCTGCAAAACACCCTTAAAATATCAAAAACTCTGCCCTGCCTGTAACCGTGAGGTACCGATGGAGGAAGTTGTCAGGGGTTATGAATATCAAAAAGGACAGTATGTCCTGATTGCTGATGAAGATTTAGAAAATCTCCCAGCTGCGACTACTAAGGCGGTAGAACTTCTGGATTTTGTGGATTTGGCGGAAATAGACCCCCTTTATTATGATAAGTCCTATTATCTGGCTCCTGATGAGGGTGGTCGCAAACCTTATAGCCTCTTAAAAAAGGCGATGGAGGGCACTGGCAAAATCGCTGTAGCAAGGGTGGTTATTCGCTCTAAACCTTCTTTGGCAGTAATTAGAGTTCATGAGGATGCTTTAGTGATGGAAACGATGTTTTTTCCCGAAGAAATTCGTTCAGCTAAGCTCATTGGTGAACTAAATTACCAGGTAGAACTCCACGATAACGAATTAAAAATGGCCATTAGTCTGATTAACAGCTTAGCTGCCCCCTTCGATCCTGCAAAGTATACTAATGAATATCGAGCAGCCATCATGCAAATTATCGAAGCCAAAATAGCCGGGGAGCAAGTAACAATACCTTCGCAAGCTACCGCTGGCAAAGTTGTAGACCTTATGGAAGCTCTCAAAGCCAGTATCCAATTAGCCCAAGCAGAAAAAGCAAGTCCCGAAAAAGCAGCAGCTCCAGAAGCAACTAGCAAACCGGCCAAAAAGATTACTCGCAAAAAAACAGCGTCTCGGTAAGCCTCCAGGAGGTGTAACAGATGGTTAAGTTAACTAACGAGTTACCACTTTTAAAACCAATGCTGGCTATGCCCGGTGAAGCATTTGATTCTCCGGATTTTTTGTTTGAAGTTAAGTGGGATGGCATCCGTTGTCTAGCCTATTTATCTGAAGAAACTGTTTTGTATAGTCGCAACGGAAATGATTTAACTTATCGCTACCCGGAATTGGCCAGTCTGCATCGAGAAATCACAGGTCAGCCAATGATACTAGACGGAGAAATAGTAGTTTTTGAAGGTGCCAAGCCATCGTTTCACCGCCTTTTGTCGCGTGATAAGTTACGTAATAACTTTCGAATTAGACAGGCTTCCCTAGAATATCCGGCGATCTATGTGGTTTTTGACTTGCTTTATTATCAGGGTGAAAGCCAGATGTCAAAACCTTTGCAAGAAAGAAAGGCCCTTTTAGTCAATGTACTGCCGACCCTGAACAACCTACGGGTCAATGATTTTATGCTTGAAACAGGCATTGTATTTTATCAAGCTATCTGTGAAATGGGATTGGAAGGGCTGATAGCCAAGCAACTAAACAGTCACTATTATCCCGGTAAACGCACTCATTACTGGCACAAAATCAAACGCACCTTAGAGGAAGATTTGGTGATTTGTGGTTTTACCAAAGGCAAGGGCCATCGGCAAGCTCTAGGAGCCTTAATACTGGGAGGTTATCAGGATGAACGGCTAATTTATGCCGGTTTGGTTGGTTCAGGTTTAAGCGAGCGTGATACCGAAGAAATACAGCAATTACTAGCACCCTTAAAGATAGAGCAAAGCCCCCTAGAAAACTTCCCAACCCTCTCCCAAGCGGAATGGGTAATTCCTGAATTGGTCTGTACTGTAAAATATTTGGAACGCTTGAAATCAGGAGAAATTAGACATAGTAGTTTTAATGGTCTAAGATTCGATAAGGATGCAACAGAATGCCGCTTAATATGAGGAATTACCATGATGTATGAATCAGTAGAAATGGTGGTTAGTAAAGATGGACAAAGTGGTAGAGGTAGATGGGCGAGAACTCAAGTTGACAAATCTGCAAAAGCAGTTTTGGCCAGAAGGGTATAGCAAGGGTGACCTGTTAAATTATTATGTCCAGGTCGCTCCTTACCTGCTACCTCTCCTCAAAGATCGCCCGATTACGATGAAACGCTATCCAGATGGGATTACAGGTCACTTTTTTTATCAAAAGGATTGCCCGGCTCATGCCCCAGAGTGGCTTCGGACTGTTGCCATTGCTTCAGATAAACAAGATAAGGTAATTAATTATGTGTTGGTGGACGACCTCTCTTCCCTACTGTGGGTTATTAACCAAGGATGTATCGAAATTCATGCTCCGCTTTCAACTATAGAAAGCCTGCAAAAGCCTAATTTAGCAATTTTTGATTTAGATCCCATGCCACCGCTCGGGTTTTCAGATACCATCGATCTGGCTTTGCTGATTAAAACTGCCCTTGAGCAATTTGGCCTGCAGGTCTTCCAGCAGGGCCTCGTCGATGAGGTACCCGCGGCCGGTGCACTCGGGGCAGATTGCGCTCACCGACTCGATGAGGCCCTCGGAGACCCGCTTGCGGGTCATCTCCACCAGCCCGAGCTCGGAGACATCGAACACCTGCGTACGGGTCTTGTCCCGGGCCAAGGCATCGCGGAACGCCCGCATCAGCGCCTCACGGTTCGCC
>CAZKEO010000229.1:0-4332 GCA_964551785.1 uncultured Eubacteriales bacterium
TATCGTGCCTGTACCACCACTTTCTGACCAGCTGATACCACCGTTATTTAAAATAACTGGTTGACTATTCTCATCAAAAGCTGACACCATTAATGCTTCTGTATTTCCCGGTTGTACTATTAAGGGATTGGGAGATAGGGCAATCCTAGAAACCATGCTCACTACCTTAACTTGAGTAGATACCGTGACACCATCAATAGTAGCGGTAACCTTACCCTCCACTGCACTAGTGCCAGCCGTAAATATTCCTTGTGCATCAATACTCCCAAGTCCTTCATCTACCGTCCACTGAACCTGTTTCCCGGAAATATCAATCGGGTTGATGTATTGATCTATTCCTTTAAGGGAAAATTGTTGTTTGCTTTGGCAAAATATTTTACTAATACTTGGAATGACCATTAAGCTAGCTAATTCACCCTGAGGGGCTGTGCTAACTACTTGTAGGGAGTTAGACACCAGGCGTTCCTTTCCGTCAGACGGTCTATTTGCTAAACTTATTAGCGAATCTCCAGGCTGACGTACAGTAAAGGTCGTAGAGCCACCACCATCAAAATTAATTACTTGCTCCATCCCCAGATCTAACATAAATTGACCTAATTCAGCCAAAGTCATTCCTGCACTTATACCAGGCTGGCGGCCGTCAACTGTTACAATAATTACTTGGTTACCTTTAATACCTACTGCTGTTCTTGGTTGGCGTGACAAGCCAGTGTCCAAACTCGCAAATTCACTAGTAGGAGCTAATTGACTATTGATAACTGGTCTGGTCATGCCACCAATAGCTTGTTCTACATCCAGCTTATCCAAATTAACGGAAAAACTAATTTGTTCCCCAAGTTGAAATCCCTTCAGAAAGTTTTCTGCTGTCCCATGTCCTGACAATACCACTCCATCTGCCGGGATAGAGGAGTTACCATTTGCTACCCTCTTGTCTATAACAGTGCCAATATAGGTTTGATTGGGGCGGATAGGCATCTCTAAGCCAGAGATAACCAGTTCAGTTCCTAAGTTATTTGTTTTAGTAGTTGCTCCAGAGGTAGGAGTAAACAGTACTAGATAATTATTAAGCCTTCTTTTATTAATAGCATCAATTACCCTTGAATACACTTTTTCACTTACTGTCTGAGCCTGAGCTTGCATAGATAACGTTTCAATAAAGGGTTGCCCTGACTTGGTGACCCCAAATACCGGTTGACTACTAGGTCCTGATAATATTTCTCCATCTCTGATTTGCATCCCAATTGGTAATCCTGCAGGGTCACTCAGATAAAAGAAATCACCATTAACTGCAGCTATTACTGCCTCTCCAGGTCGTGATTGACGCTTAGCCTGTGAGCTTACTGTCTCCAGTCCGGCTGGACGATCATGAGGGGCCGAAGAACGTAATTTCAAAAATTCATTGGTCATATCCAAGTTAACCAAATTAATAGCTTGTGGAGCCCCGTCCAAGGAAGCATATGCCTTCTGAAAGCTGACTCCGGGACCCACCGCACTAGTTCTTTCTGATTGAATATATGTACCAGCCTCAGCAGTCTCAATCCCTATACTATTTCTTAAAATTTTCCCAAAATAATTATCTAGGTGCTGACCAGTAGTGTTGGTAACGACCGTCCCGGAAAGCATTATTAATGCCAGTCCCATAGCTACTATTCGTTTTAATGTTTTTTCTTTCCAAGTTGCCATTAAGTGTTCCCCCATTGTTGAGTAGTTGTTAAGTTGTTCAGCTTAAACGAGTATAAATTCTACAAACAAAAGCAGATACCTGCTAAAAAGCTTTAAAACAATGAAAGTCTTTACGGCTAAATTTATCCAATAGTTGTAGCTTTTTTAACTTTTTAATGCATCTTGGGGTCATCTATGATACCATAATAGTCAATATAACACGCCAACTATCTGCCCAATGATAGGCTATGGTAAAATCATAAAAGAAGGCCTCCACTAAAAATATTAACAGACAAAAGTATAAAATAAGGAGTGAAATTAATGGCATTAATCAAGATTAATGAGCACAACGTCTATTATGAGGCACCAAATTTTAATCCAAATGCCCTCCCAATTATCTTTGTTCACGGTGCAGGTGGCACTAGTCACAAGTGGGCTGCCCAACTACCACACCTTTCCAAAAGATTCAATCCCATCGCTGTTGACCTACCTGGCCATGGTAACTCAGACGGTCAGGGCTTCAACCTAATAGCTGATTATAGTGCCTTTATCAAAGCTTTTGCTGACGCGCTAAACCTCAATAACTTCGCACTAGCGGGTCAATCCATGGGTGGGGGAGTAACTTTGGATTTTGCATTCAGATACCCTGAACTGCTGAAAGCAATGGTGCTGATTGATACCGGAGCCAGACTTAGGGTTGCACCAGACTTTTTAGAGACCATGCGCCTTGGCCACAATCCTCCTAACCTGATTCAATTAGCATATTCATCTAAAACACCGGAGGATGTTATTATTAATGGCGAAAAGGATTTCAAAAGTACCAGTAACCCAGTCCGATACGGTGACTTTTTAGCCTGCGATGCCTTTGACCTAAGGGCTAGTTTAGCTGAAATCCGAGTCCCTGCTCTTGTGATTTGTGGTGAGGAAGATTTGCTAACCCCACTAAAGTCTTCCGAATTCCTCAAGGACAATTTGCCGCTGGCAAGCTTAGATATAATTCCCAATGCTGGTCATATGTCGATGATAGAACAACCTGAAGCAGTCAATATGGCCATTGAAACCTTTTTACATACCTTGGCGGGATGCAATCTGGAGTTTTAATTACTTTTTGAGCATTCACAATTTCAATTTATGTTCCCTTATTTAAATAAACAAAGGATGCCTAGCAGAACTAGGCATCCTTTGTTTATTTAAATATTATCTTTAATTATTGAACGTTTTCAATAACTAAGGCAATACCTTGGCCGCCACCGATGCAAAGAGTAGCTAAACCATATTTTCCACCAGTACGCTTTAAGCCATAAATCAGAGTGGCCAGAATTCTAGCTCCGCTAGATCCGATAGGATGGCCTAGAGCGATAGCTCCACCACTAACGTTTAGCTTCTCAGCAGGAATTTCTAGAGCACGACCAACAGCAATTGCTTGAGCAGCAAAAGCTTCGTTAGCCTCAATTAGGCTCATGTCAGCAACTGTCAATCCAGCTTTAGCTAAAGCTTTCTGAGAAGATGCAACAGGTCCAAAGCCCATGATTGTAGGATCTAAGCCAGCAGCTCCACTTGCCTTAACAATAGCCAGAGGCTTAACGCCTAATTCTTTAGCCTTATCAGCAGACATAACTACAAAAGCAGCAGCTCCATCATTAATACCAGAAGCATTACCAGCTGTTACAGTTCCATCTTTCTTGAATGCAGGTTTCAGACCACCTAGTTTTTCAGCAGTGGTTGCTTTTGGATACTCATCAACAACAAAAGCAACAGGGTCACCTTTTTTGGATGGAATCATTACAGGAACAATTTCATCTACAAAGTTACCAGCTGCAATTGCAGCAGCTGCTTTAGCTTGACTGTTAGCAGCGAACTCATCTTGCTGCTCACGAGTAACTTCGAACTTAGCTGCTACGTTCTCAGCAGTAATACCCATATGATAATTATTGAATGCATCCCATAGACCATCATTAATCATAACATCAACTAATGTTCCGTTACCCATCCGATAGCCAGTTCTGGCTTTAGGAAGTGTATAAGGAGCAAGACTCATGTTCTCCATACCACCACAAACTACCACCTCAGCATCGCCAGCTTGAATAGCTTGGAAAGCAAGTGCAACAGCCTTCAGACCTGAACCACAAACTTTGTTAAGAGTATAAGAAGCAACCTCTACTGGCAAACCCGCTTTTACAGAAGCTTGTCTAGCAGGGTTTTGGCCTAAGCCAGCCTGTAAAACGTTACCCATGATTACTTCGTCAACTTGCTCAGGAGCTATGCCGGCACGCTTAACAGCCTCTTTAATAACAACTGCACCTAGTTCAACTGCAGGGATATTAGCTAAAGTACCTTGGAAATTTCCTAGTGCTGTTCTACATGCACTAACAATTACGATTTCTTTCATTATCAATTTCCACTCCTTTTTGGTATGTTCTAGATATTCCAAGAAATGCTAGCTTGTGCAAATTATCACACCGCTAGTAGAAGGAGACCGGTGAGAAAACCCTCATATGCCTGGGATAAATCCCAATTGGAGAGGACACCTCACCGGTCCCAGTCATGTCAATTAATGCTTAAGCATCAGCCATTAATTTTTTGAACTCTGCATTCATAATTGGCAGAGCTTCGTGAATATCAGCTACGATACCAAAGTCAGCAACCTTAAAGATTTCTGCCTCAGGATCT
>CAZKEO010000230.1:0-4313 GCA_964551785.1 uncultured Eubacteriales bacterium
GTCCATGACCACCGCCAGGGCGTGCATCGTCCTGATGCACGGGATGAGTTTATTACCCAGCTGCACTAAGAGCTCGCTATCGGCCCTAAACTAAGTCGCACCTAAACTGGAACAGGTACCCTCCTTGGGCTTTTTTAGACTTACCCAAGTTTAAAGAATATTACGGGGAACCTTGCTATTCTATCCGGACTGCTTTGCCTACTGCAAAGAGGTAGAGATATTTTTCCTTGACAGGGCGCTTCAGGATGACCTCCAGCGCATGAGCGTAGAGGTTGAGCTGGCCCTGGTAATTTTCCACCAACTGCTCTACTCCTCTCCCATAAACCTGGTCCGTCTTATAATCAATTAGAACCAAACCATCACCTTCATCTAACAGGCAGTCAATCACCCCTTGGACCAGCAGTTGCTCCGCAGGGGCTACTGCTCCTGCTGCCAGCTCTGGGTAGACCTGACTGGCCGGGAGTGCCAGCGTGAAGGGTAGTTCTCGTTTCACAAGGGCTTTACCAGTCAAGCGCTGACCGAGCGGATCTCTGAAAAAGGCAGTTATGGCAACGATATCAACATTTTCTGCTTGTTCTGGGGTTAAGAGTTCAGCTAGTTCCAGACGTGCAACCTGGGTTTTCAGCCCTGCTGGGGATAGGTCACCATCTAGTTGGAGGTGCTGCATCACCAAGTGCATGGCTGAGCCTTTTTCGGCTGCTGATAAGCCAGTTGTCTCTTGGATAAAACGGGGACGGCTAAGCAACTGCGCTTTACGTACTGTTGGCGCTGCATTAGCTCCTGATAATCCTGACACTTCGCTCACTGTTTCGCCGTTGGCAGCAGCTTCGCTAGCTGAGAAACGTCTTTTTAGCTCAGTTACGGTAGCCTTGGCTGGTTTGACAGCCCAAGCAGACCAAGGATATTGCCAATTAAGCAAATCGGCGTTAAAAGCCTCCTCCTTAGCACGACTGTTGAGCTGGCTTGGTTCAATGTCTGGAAGGTTACTTGACAAAGGCTCTAGGTCCGCCAGCTTACTCAGCAGCTCAGCCTGGGGCTTTACTGCTAAAGCTGCTGTTTGAGCGCTTTCCGTAAGCTGAGCACCCAAAGCACTACACTCCTCTGCCTTTAAGCTGTAGACCATCCAATTGGAGGGGTCACTTTGCACCTCGGTTGAGGCAGGAACAACTGTTAACCCGGCCAAACGCCTGATGTATTCCCCCTCTTGATGCCTAGCTATCGCGGGGGCAACCCAATCGAGAAAATGCTTGGCTGCTGCTAAATCGGCATCCGGTAGTTGCCAACCAGTTAGACCGACATTTTCGCACCAGCGCACAGCACATTTTGCTACATCATTGACCGAGCCAACCATAATGAGCTTCTCTCTAGCTCGCGTTAAGGCTACATAAAGAATGCGGAGTTCTTCGGCTAAGGCTTCCAGTTGGAGCCGTTTTTTAATGGCCACCTGTGCTAGGGATGGGTAAGTTATCCGTAATTCAGTATCCACCAGTGGCAGGCCTAAGCCAAGTTCCTTATGCAAGATAGCTGTGCGTCGTAAATCATTAGTGTTAAACTGTTTACCCATGCCAGTAACAAACACCACGGGAAACTCTAAGCCTTTACTTTTATGGATACTAATAATCCTAACCACATCTTCTTTTTCTCCCAGTGCCCGAGCTGTGCCCAGGTCCTTCCCACTTTCCTGAAACTTCTCGATAAAGCGTAAAAAGCGGAATAAGCCCCGGAAGGAGGTAGCCTCATACTGACGGGCACGGTCGTGCAAGGCTCGGAGGTTGGCCTGACGCTGTACCCCACCGGCCAGCGTACCAACATAAGCATAATAGCCTGTATCCATGTAAAGCCGCCAGATCAGGTCAGCTAGCGAACCTTGTCTAGCTAGAGTCCGCCAATGCTCCAGCTGCTTTAAAAACTGCTCTAATTGAGGGAATTCGCCAGATTGAGCAGCACACCACAGGGCCTTATAAAAGTCACCACCCTGGGCAAACAACCTTACCTGAGCTAATTCTTCAGCACTAATCTCTACTATCGACGAACGCAACACAGCAGCCAACGGAATATCCTGCCTTGGATTGTCAATCACCTTTAATAAAGCCAGCATAGTTTCTACTTCTGTGGCCTGAAAATAACCAGTGCCCAAGTCAGCATAAGCTGGGATTCCCGCCTGACGGAGCTCATCTAGGAAAGTATTTGCTACCCCTTTGGTAGCCCGCATCAGGATTACGATATCGTGATACTGAACCGGGCGGTAACTACCGCTGGCTTTGTCTAAAACATTAAAGGCCGGGCCAAACTGCCCCCCACTGCCCTTAACCATCTGTTGAATCCGGTGAGCCACCACTCTGGCCTCCCGTTGGGCTACATCTAAATCCTCTAAGCTCTGCTCGATTCCCACTGCACTAGTCGCTGTGATACTTTCGAGCTCCCCGTCAGTTCCAGTACCTTCTGGCTCTTGCTCAGCTAGTCCTATTTCATCCAGCTCCAACTCGGCTGGCTTTTTTTCCAGTACATATAGCTCAATCGGCCCTTCCGCTGTCCGCAGTTCTTCCACCCCTTGTAGGAATTCAGCACCACAAACCAGCTCAGCCTGTTGGTCATAAGCCATTTCTCCTACTCGCGGGGTCATTAGTTGGCGGAAAAGGAAATTCACACCATCCACCAGACCCTGCCGACTGCGGAAGTTTTTAGCCAAATCTACGCCACGGCTACTTTGACCAACTGCTCTCGGGAAGCTCTGGTATTTGGCCATAAATAATCCCGGCTCAGCTAAACGAAAACGGTAGATGCTCTGTTTCACATCACCCACCATAAACAAATTCGGTTGAGCACTACCCTGGCGGGAAATCAACTGGAGGATAGTTTCCTGCACAGCATTAGTGTCTTGGTACTCGTCTACCAGCACTTCCTCAAATTGTTCCCGTAGTTCATAAGCCACAGCAGAAGGCAGTAAAGCTGCTGGGGTCGAGCCTGGCTCTAACAGAATCGCCAGGCAGTAATGTTCTAAGTCGGCAAAATCAACCAAGCCTTTTGCCTTTTTTAACTGCTGGTATCTCTGCCCAAAGTCCTGAACTAACTCAGCTAAAGTAGCTACCAAGGGAGCCAGTTGCCTTAAGTCTGCTAGTAGGTCACTAGGTGTTCGGCTAAAAAATTCTGCCTCGATGCTGGTAACTTGCTTTTTCACCTCATTGCGGATATCTTTAACCCGTTCTTTCAGATAATCATCGACATCCTTATCTCGGCAGGACTTTAGTTTACTAAATTCTAAGCCGCGAAAGGCTTGGTATAAGGTCTGCCAAGAAGCTGCCGCTTGCTGTAAAGCAGCTACTTCCATGATATCAGCCTGTAAATTCTGCTGATAAACCTCCGGTCCACCCGGTTCAGATGCTAGTTGCAGGGCACGCTCTAGTTTAGCCCGGCAGCCTTGGAGTTGGAGTTCTAAATATTTCAAAATGCTTTGGGTCCAAGCTAAGGAGTCAATTGCTACCTCAGCCCCCGGGCTGTAGTCAGTTGTCATTTTCTGAAGCCAGTGCTCAGGCCAGGGATTGCTAAAGGCAAAGTTCGCCAATTCCAAGACAATCTCCTGAAGTACACTGTCATCCCGATTGCCGCCATAAGCATCTACCAAGCTTAAAAAGTTTTCTGCTCCGTCAAGATATCTTGCTTCAAAAAGTTCCTCTAGGGCTTCTAAACGCAGCAGGGCAGCCTCTGTATCATCAGCGACCCGAAAAATTGGGTCTAGATCCAGACGATAAAAATATTGTTTCAGGACCTCCAAGCAAAAGGAATGCAGAGTAGTAATCGCAGCTTTATTTAAGAGGGTTACCTGGCGGTGCAAGTGTCTAGAACCTGGCTGCTGGTTTAACTCCCTGGCCAAGGCAGACCCGATCCGCTCCCGCATTTCGGCAGCAGCCGCCTTAGTAAAGGTCACTACCAAGAGTCGGTCGACATCAACCGGTTGTGCTTGATCGGTAATCCTCCTAATCAACCGTTCTACCAAAACTGCTGTTTTGCCAGCACCAGCAGCTGCTGCCACCAAGAGGTTACAGTCACGGGTAGTAATTGCCGTCAACTGCTCTGCTGTCCACTTAGCGTTACTCATTACTTCCCACCCCCTTGACCAAAAAGTTCTGCCACAATTGTTCAGCGGTGACAGCCGTTAAATTACGATAGCGATTTTCCGCTAACTGGAGGTCAAAGCGGCAGATGGGTCGGAAGGAACAAAACTGGCAAGCAAAGCCTGCTTTACTGCGGTATGGCTCAATACCGACAGTCCCGGCCAAAATCGCCTCACCTGATTCAGCCAACAAAGCTTCTAG
>CAZKEO010000231.1:0-4312 GCA_964551785.1 uncultured Eubacteriales bacterium
CTACTTTTACAGCAGTATCTGGTTCAGACTTTGTGGAAATGTATGCAGGTGTTGGAGCCCAGCGGGTCAGACAAATGTTTAATAGAGCTCAACAGCAAGCTAAAAAACAGCATAAAAAAAGTGCAATCATTTTTGTCGACGAAATTGAGGTCCTGGGTGGTAAAAGGGGAAGGGTCAGTAATCAGGTTGAGTATGACCAAACTCTGAACCAATTGCTGGTCGAGATGGATGGCTTAGAGACTGACAAAGAGGTTCTGGTGCTCTTAATAGGGGCCACAAACCGTCTCGATATGTTGGATCCAGCGCTGTTAAGACCTGGGCGTTTTGATCGCCAGGTTCCTGTGGAGTTACCAGATAAAAATGGAAGACTAGCAATTTTACAAATACATGCGCAAAATAAACCCTTGCATCCAGAAGTTTCTTTAGACGAGATTGCCAAAGAAACTTATGGTTTTTCAGGGGCTATGTTGGAAAGCTTAACTAATGAGGCGGCTATTTATGCCCTAAGAGAAAATGGAGCAGTATTGACGCAAAGTAACTTACGTAATGCTGCTGAAAAGGTAATTCTCGGTGAGCGTCAAGATCGGCAAGTATCTTATGAAGAACGTTGTCGTGTTGCCCATCACGAGATCGGGCATGCCCTGATAAGTGAATTGACAAAACCAGGTTCAGTAGCAACTGTTACTGTTGTACCGCGTGGTAAAGCCATGGGATACATGCGACAAAATCATCTCCATGAAGTTTATCTACGTACACCAGAGGAACTAACCAAGCAAATAGGAACTTTTCTAGCAGGTGCAGTTGCAGAGGAAATATTCTTTGGGAGCCGGAGTACTGGAGCAAAGAATGATTTTCAACAAGCTGTAGCTACAGCTAGAGAAATGGTTTTTTCGGGACTTTCCCCTTTGGGGATTGTTGATGAGGAAACAGTACCTAAACAAAAAGTCCACGAAGCGGTTCAGGATATTATCGGATGGCAAGAAGGACAAGTACGACAAGTACTCAATGCCTATTACCCATTAATTACTTGCGTAGCCCAGACGTTATTAGAAGAAGAAACTATTTCTGGCGAGGATTTTAGACAGGCAATGGGTAATAATGCGAAAAAAAGCAATAAGCTCAGAGCATTATAAATAGTAAGCAAACAGCAGACCACAGTGTCTGCTGTTTGCTTACTATATTGTTAAAAGCTAATGGTACTTTCTGAAAGCATAAAATACTATTTTGTTCTAGTAGACATGGAGGAAAAAGGAAAATAATAGCGAATATAATAAAATGTACTAAAATAGTACGATAAAGTACAAACAAATAAACGGAGGTGTCTTAGTAAAAATGAAAAGGTCCTTAAGATTTGTTGCGATTACAATGTTAGTAGGTTCATTAGCTCTAATGTCCGGGTGTACTGCTCAAAAAACTGCAGAAAACACCGCTACAACAGCAGGATCATCTGCTCAGCTTTACACTAGAAATGCTGTAATTACTTCTGCTGTTGATGCCCAAAAGCTTTTAGAAGAGGGTAATGCTAGATTTGTCGGTAACAAAGTTTTAAATGATGATTTAAGTAGTGCCAAGCGAGACGATTTATATAAAAATGGCCAAAAGCCATTTGCAATTATAATCGGTTGCTCAGATTCCCGCGTGCCTCCTGAAGTATTATTTGACCAAGCTTTGGGCGATCTGTTCGTAGTACGCGATGCTGGTAACGTCGTTGATAGTATTGCTACTGGTAGTGTTGAATATGCCGCTGAACATTTGAAGTCTCCCCTGGTTGTAGTATTAGGTCATGAAAAGTGCGGAGCCGTGACAGCAGCTGTAAATGGTGGTGAGATCCCAGGAAGTATTGCTTCAATTGCCAACAAAATTAAACCATCAGTTGATAAAGCTAAAGCTGAAGCAACTCCAGCAGATAAGCTTGTTGAGAAATCTGCAGAGTTAAATGTTGAGAATACTATCGTTGAACTTGAAAAGAGCCCTATTATTAAGGAACTAGTCGAGAGTGGTAAATTGACGATAGTTGGCGCTAAATATCAACTAGCTACCGGTCAAGTAGAATGGTATAAGCCTGCTAAAGCAGAAGCTTCTAATGCTGAAGGTACTGAAGCAGCTAAGGAAGCACCTACTGCCGAAAAACAACACTAAATTTCAACTCAAAGTAAAGAAGGCTGACCAAAAGGTCAGCCTTCTTATATTTTTAATTCTATTTTCGCAAATCTACCACTCGTACAGCCTTACCAGCAGTACGCTCGATAGTTCTCGGTTCAACTAAGCGAACTTTAGGATGGATAGCCATCACGGTAAAAAACTTCTGCTTAATACGATTTTCTAATTCAGCTAAATCTTTATAGCGATCTGTAAACCATTGTGGTGTCATCTCTACTAGAATTTCAATTTCATCTAGGAAGCCCTTACGTTTAACAATAATTTGGTATTGTGGTTCAACACCTTCAATATTGATTAAAACACTTTCAATTTGGGAAGGGAAGACATTGACACCGCGAATAATTAACATATCATCAGTACGGCCAGTGATTTTTTTCATCCTAGCAGAAGTGCGACCACAGTCACATGGCTCCACGGTAATAGTAGTAATATCTTTGGTACGGTAACGAATCATGGGTAACGCTTCTTTAGTTAAGGTAGTAAGCACTAATTCACCTGACTGTCCTGGTTCTACATGCTGCCCAGTGGCAGGATCGATCAGCTCCCAATAAATATGATCTTCTGCAATGTGCATCCCATTCAAACACAAACACTCTCCGGCAACACCTGGTCCCATTACTTCACTTAATCCATAGTTATCGGTGGCTGTAATGTGCCAGCGTTGTTGGATTTCATTTCTTAACTCTTCGGTCCAAGCTTCAGCACCAAACAGACCAATCCTTAAATTTAGTTTAGCAGTATCAATTCCCATTTCCTCGGCTACTTCAGCCATGTGGAGGGCATAGGTAGGCGTACTAATTAGGGCGGTTGTTCCATAGTCTTGCATTAAAATAAACTGCCTTTCAGTATTACCTCCTGAAATTGGGATTACTGTAGCACCTACTCTTTCTAGACCATAATGGAGGCCAAATGCTCCTGTAAACAAGCCGTAACCAAATGAGATTTGAGCAATATCTTTGGCAGTAACACCTGCTTGCGTAACCATCCTCGCTACCAAATCAGTCCAAGTTTCCATATCTTTTCTAGAGTAACCAACTACTATTGACTTACCAGTAGTACCAGACGAAGCATGTACTCGGACAATTTCTTCTTGGGGCACAGCAAATAACCCATAAGGATAATTATCGCGTAGCACCTCCTTGGTAGTAAAAGGTATTTTTTCAAGGTCTGCGATACTTTTTAAATCACCTGGTTGAAACCCAACTTGGTCAAAAGAATTACGATAGTGTGGAACACGCTCGTAAGCCCACTGGACTGTATTTTGAAGTCTTGCTAACTGTAATTTAGCCAATTCTTCTCTTGGCATACATTCAATTTCCGGTGCCCAAATCATATATACCCTTCCCTTCAGCAGAAGGCTGTCAATAAAAGTCTACTGCTAGTTTGTAATTTGAAAACAATGTTATATTTTAAGAAAACTATATTCTATTTCAACAGATGAAGGAAAATTCCTCCTAAATATTAATTAATAAATTTTTACATATCTTATTGTCAGGAACGATTTGAACCGAAAGCTATTGCGGATAAGATATTAGCTCAGATAATCTTTAATTGGGTAGTGAAATATGGTAAAATGATATATTGAATCCGGAAGTAGGTGAGTAAGCTGAAAGCTGAAATTATTGCTGTAGGTTCTGAATTGTTATTAGGTCAAATATTAAATACAAATGCATATTACCTATCTCAAAAGTTGAATGAATTAGGATTTGATGTCTATTTTCAAACAGTAGTTGGGGATAATGAGGAGCGGATTGTCGAAGTATTGCATCGAGCCATAGAGCGCTCCGAGCTAGTAATTACCACCGGAGGCTTAGGGCCTACTATGGATGACCTGACTAAGGAGCTGGTAGCAAAAGTGTTAGGGTTACCAATGCTACTTGATCGACCCTCACTTGAACACATTCGCCAGTTTTTTCAACAGCGGGGCAAAACAATGCCTGAAAATAATCTTAAGCAAGCATACTTTCCTGAGACTGCTAAAATAGTGTTTAATGCAACAGGAACAGCTCCAGGCTGTATAGTCGAAAAAAATGGCAAAATAATTGTTGTTTTGCCTGGTCCACCTTTTGAGTTGAAAACGATGTTTGAAAATGAAGTAACCCCTTACTTACAGCAGCATACGGCTTATCAAGGTGAAATAATTGCCTCCAAA
>CAZKEO010000232.1:0-4293 GCA_964551785.1 uncultured Eubacteriales bacterium
GGTTATTAGGTGAACTCTGCGTAACTACACGCGTTATTAAGTTGAAGGCAAAAATGCCATGCAACACTGGCACCAGATCGTTAATCCATTAAAAGTAATAAAAAATTTTGCCGTGATTCAAGCGGGTCGGTATTGCCCTTCCCTAACCGTTAAAACTTGGTTATATCGACTGGGCCTTGGCATGAAGCTGGGCCCGAATGTTTCTATTGGCTTGATGGCGATGGTGGATATCTTTTTCCCAGAAAAAATCACCATTGGGGAAGATACCATTATTGGCTATAACTGTACCGTATTGACCCATGAGTATCTGCACCGAGCTTACCATATTGGTGAAGTAATCATCGGTAAAAATGTCCTAATTGGCGCCAACTGCACACTGTTGCCAGGAATCACCATTGGTGATAATGCCGTAGTGGCCGCCTGTTCACTAGTAAATTCTGATGTCCAGGCTAATACCACCGTGGGTGGAGTACCCAGCAAGGTCCTGGGCTAGCAAAAATGCTGCCAATATCACCGTTTTCTGCAATTTAAATCAGATAATCCTTGAAATGAGTAGCATGTAAGCAGGAAAATAGGCAGTCTTGCTAGAATGATATACTTATAGTCAGAACTTTCTATATAATTTCTAGTAATATGCAAATACGGGTTAGTTTGATAAAGGGAGAGCGATTAATAATATGCGGCTTAGTTTTGGACTATCCTTAGAGCAAACCCAAAAATTAATAATGACTCCTGAACTTCGTCAAGCTATTACGATCTTACAGTTATCCTCAATGGAATTGACGGAGTACATTGAACAAGAACTACTGGAAAACCCCGTTCTGGAAAAAAAGGAAGAGACAGAAAAGGGTGAACATGAAGAAGTTGTTCCAGAAGAAAAAAGTTCAATGGATAGCAAAGTAGATATAGATTGGCAGGAGTATTTTCAGGACCGAGTTGATGTAGGCTTTACCCAGCGTGAGCGGAGGGAACAGCCTGAGCAGTTTGGGTATGAGAATTTTCTCTCACAGTCACCCTCCTTACATGAAAGTCTCTTAACCCAGCTCAGTCTAACTAAACTGACTAAGCAGGAACAGGAGCTAGGGGAATATATTATCGGCAATATGGATGAACATGGCTACCTGACCTGCACAATGGAGGAGATTTGTACTAGCTTGGAGGTTGCTCCTGAACTAGCAGAAAAGGTACTGAAGGTAATCCAGAGCTTTGATCCACCTGGGGTAGGAGCGCGGAACTTAATCGAGTGTTTACTCTTACAGGTAGACAGTCTAAATCTAAAAAACGAGGTTTTAAGAAAAATCATTGAACTTTATCTCCACGATATTGCAGCCGGCCGCGTGCAGAAAATAGCCAAGGAGCTGGAGGTTAGTGTCCGGGAGGTTCAAAAAGCAGCAGACCTGTTGAAAACGCTAGACCCTAAACCTGGGAGAAGATTTGGAAGCGCACATGACGTGCGTTATGTTGTGCCAGATGTCACAGTTGAAAAAATCGATAATCAATATATTGTCTTAGTCAATGACACGTCGACACCCCGTTTAGGTATTAATCCTGCCTATCGTCGGGCTTTGTATGGGATTCAATCAGACGAAGCTACCAAGAAGTTTGTAGAGAATAAGCTCAATTCGGCGTCTTGGCTAATTAAAAGTATTGAGCAGAGAAGAATTACCCTTTATAAAGTGGCCAACTGTCTAGTCGAGTTACAACGAGATTTCCTAGACCAAGGGGTTCGCTATCTCAAACCCTTAAATCTTAGACAAGTTGCCGATATTGTGGGCTTACATGAATCCACAATTAGCCGGGCTACCTCTAATAAATATATTCAAACTCCCCAAGGTGTTTTTGAAATGAAGTTCTTCTTCACCAGCGGGGTAGATGATACCAGTGGAACGATGGTCTCATCCCAGAGTGTCAAACGAATTATTCGGGATTTAGTTGAGGGTGAAGATACCAAAAAACCACTTAGCGACCAACGAATAGCTGACATTTTATTAGGTAAGGGGATCAATATTTCCCGTCGTACAGTAGCAAAATACCGTGATGAGATTGGTGTTCAAGCTGCCGTGAAGCGGCGTAGATATTAAATAAATTTCCCAGGATAGTTTCCTGGGAAATTTTTGTTGTAGTTTAGTGGCTAAAATTTAATTATTTACATAAACTAAGCAGGAATAATCTAACTTTTAGTGAATACATAAAGGATTTCTTTTTAAAAAATTATATATTTTTCTGAGTTTAGTGGGACTTTTTTGACATACCTGGGACAAATATAGTCCACCCCATAAGGAGCGTCGGTTAGTGAAGCAGTTAGTAACGTTACAAGAAAAAATTGTGCCTGAACTAATACAAGTACTAGAGAGAAGGTATAATATACTGCGAAGCATCTATTTTTCCCAACCCATCGGGCGGCGGATTTTAGCTGCTATGCTTGGTCTGGGAGAACGCTTAACTCGCAGTGATGTAGAATTATTAAAGGCTCAAGGACTGGTTTCGACCGACCCTGCCGGGATGTGGGTCACTAGGGAAGGTGAAAGGATCCTTTGGGAACTGGAAGAGTTTATGCATTTAGCCAGGGGCTTAAGTGTGCTAGAAGAAGAATTAGCAAGGAAACTAAAGATTCGCAAAGTGTTGATTGTGGCGGGAGATTCCAGTACAGATGAAACTGTTAAAAAAGAAATGGGCAGGGTGGCGGCTACCTACCTCAAACAAATACTGAGACCACACCAAGTGTTGGCTATCACAGGAGGGACATCGACCTTGGAAGTGGCCCAAAATATGCCGCAAAACTCCGGACAAGAAGATATCTTGGTTGTGCCTGCACGTGGTGGCTTAGGAGAAGAAGTTGAGATTCAGGCCAACGTCATTGCCGCCAAACTAGCCCAAAAGTTAGGTGGAGCCTATCGCCTACTCCATGTGCCGGATAATCTTAGCAAAGAGGCCCTGGAGGTCTTGAGCAATGACCCGGGCATCCAAGAAGTGTTAAGCCAAATTCAAAAAGCCAATATCGTAATTCATGGGATTGGCAGTGTCGAAGAAATGGCTCGCCGGCGGGGTTTAACCCCTAGTCAGGTGGCAGACTTGCAGGCTAAAGGTGCGAAGGGTGAAGCGATGGCTTCCTATTTCAACAGCGCTGGTCAAGAAGTGGAAGCAGCCAGCTCACTGGGTTTACCAGTCCATGATTTGAAGCTAGTCAGCACCGTGTTGGCAGTGGCTGGCGGTAGTAAAAAAGCGGAAGCTATTAAAGCAGTAGTTTCCAACCAAGCCCAGCAAGTCTTGGTAACAGACGAAGGGGCTGCTGAACTAATTAACAAGTTGCGTTACTAATGCCAAAATAAATCGACTAAAGGAGAGGATTGTAAATGGCAGTAAAAGTGGGTATTAATGGATTTGGGCGTATTGGACGAAATGTCTTGCGGGTAGCATTGAACAATCCGGATTTTGATGTGGTGGCAGTAAATGACCTAACTGATGCTAAGACTTTGGCCCACCTACTGAAATATGATTCTGTACATGGAGTCCTAGATGCCACTGTAGAGGCCAAGGATGGGGCCATAGTGGTGAATGGTAAAGAGGTTAAGGTTATTGCTGAGCGGGACCCAGCAGCCTTACCTTGGAGTGAGCTGGGGGTACAAATCGTGGTGGAGTCTACCGGCCATTTTACCGATCGGGCTGGTGCTGCCAAGCATCTGGAGGCAGGTGCTAAAAAGGTGGTAATCTCTGCCCCAGCTTCTAACGAGGATATTACCATTGTGATGGGTGTTAATGAAGATAAATATGATCAGTACAATCACCATGTAATTTCTAATGCTTCTTGTACCACCAACTGCCTAGCTCCTTTTGCGAAAGTATTACAGGATCAATTCGGGATAGTCAAAGGGTTGATGACTACCATCCATTCTTATACTAATGACCAGCAGATGCTCGATCTGCCCCATAAAGACTTGCGCCGGGCTCGGGCTGCAGCAATGTCCATTATTCCAACTACTACTGGAGCCGCTAAGGCGGTAGCCTTGGTGCTACCTGAACTAAAGGGAAAATTGAACGGTTTTGCCATGCGGGTACCTACTCCCAACGTATCAGTTGTAGACTTGGTAGTTGATCTGGGGCGTAATACCACAGCTGAGGAGATTAACCAGGAACTTAAAAAAGCTGCCGATGGCCCGATGAAAGGGATTCTAGCGTATACTGATGAGCCACTAGTTTCGAGAGATTTTAATGGAGATCCGCATTCTTCTACCATTGATGGACTGTCCACCATGGTGATAGAAGGTAACATGGCCAAAGTTGTTTCTTGGTATG
>CAZKEO010000233.1:0-4253 GCA_964551785.1 uncultured Eubacteriales bacterium
TGCTTAGTAGTTCCAGGAGAATTTGTACAGCTAATAAGACAACTAATGAAGCAGCCAAAGTACGATGTACATAATCCGCTACAGTTAAGCTGTAGTTAAGTATCCAGCCGTACCTTGCCCCCATTAAGGCAAAACCTGATAATGCTAACAGAGCAAAGCACACTGTCCATAGCCAGTGGAGATAAAAGTCAAGATTGAGCCGCATTAGGATTCTGAACTGCAGGATTGCCTGCTCTGTTGATGGCCTCCCCGCAGACTTGGCAGTAGGCCCACTGCGCATCGACCTGGGTCCCGCACTTCGGACAAGGAGCCTTACTGCCGGCAAAACCTCTGGTAAGGGATGCCAATGGATTTTCACCATCCGTAAACAAGTAGTCTTTCACTACTACCCATACGCCTACCACCAGTCCCACCACCAGTAAAATAGACAGTAATTTCACAAGGATAAGTAATATTCCACCCAAAAGTGCTCCCAGACTGAAATCAAAGCCAGCACCCATTGGATAGTAGCCTCCACCCATATGTTCCCCCGCACCTCCGTAACCACCCATACCTCCGTAACCGCCGATTCTACTGTAGGGGTTCATCGAAGCTGGATTGAAAAACACATTGTAGAACAGGGCTAATACGATAATCCCCAGCAATACCATCCCGACGCTTTTTACCAAGGAATCTTGATTCGTTGCATTCTTACTCAATTAGTTTCACTCCTCAGCTTAAATTTAGACCTCAGGTTTAGCTTCCTTAAAAATGCTAAAAACATAACCAAAAATAGCTACAAAGATCAGAATCACAAACCCAACCAGAATAATCCCAATAACGTTAGATACTGTCCCACCAGTTAATAGCCCGGAAGTACCTATCCCCGAAGTCGGCATCCCAGCCATACCAGGCATACTAGTAATTCCTTGGTTGTAGTTTCCCTGCCCATACATGCCATTCATGTTCTGGGTGTTGCCCATCCCATACATATTGTTGCTTCCTGGATAGGTCGCCTGGGAGCTTGCCCCCGGATAATACCAATTACCATAAGCATCATACTGCATACCCATAGGATAGCGCGAATTGCTACTAGACGGGGGAAAGTTGTTGTTCTTAATATCTTGGTTCATACGTTCTAACACTGTGTTTAGTACAGTCATACCCTGTCCTAGTTTGTAGATACCCCGATGAGCTTGTTCCATATCCCCTTGTCCGTAGCCGACAATTTGATAGGTGCCATCTGGCAACACTACTACTGGCAGAGTTCGTTCTTTCGGTACCAACTTGTCCGTTGGAGCTGTACCGACTTTACCCAGAGCTACCTTGGGGGGATCGGTAAAAAATGAGTCTGCTGTTATCAGACCATTTGCCTCATTAATGAGACTTATTCCCATATTAATCTCGTCGATGTAAGCCTTTAAGTCTGGTTGAAGTACAACATTGACACTTTTTTGTCCCTGTGGCATCTGGTTTCCTGGGATTTGCATTCGATTATCGATCGCTTTGTTCTGTCCAGTAGAAGGTTGCACTGACTGCGTGTTTTGTTGTGTTGACATGCCAAGATGTGAAAAAGGATTACCACCAGTAATGTATACAACAGTACCAATCACCAATACTAAGATAAATAAGAGTACCGCTAACAGTTTTCGCAAAAAATTCAAACGAGACACTCCTCATCCATTTTTACATTTGGCCGGTCATTAAATGGTGAATAAGATAATATCCCCCACCAATTATCGCCAAAACAACCAGGACTATCATCACAATTAAGCCCGTCTTATTCTCATTGGCCGCTTCAAGCATAACATCCCTCCTCGTATGGGTTTAATCAACTGCGACGTTAGTTTAACCCTCGTGCAAATAATTATTCTACTTTTATCAGCCGAAAGAGCTGCGGCGTAACTTTCTCCAAACTGCTGATATTAAGCCCTGCCAAGGAAACATTTTGGACTGTGTCCCGATTAATATTAGCACCAATCATACCTACTGCCACAGGGTTGAGGAGATCCATTACCCACCCTACCAAAGGGTGACTGCTACGCACATGTTCTAGCAAGATTATTTGTCCACCCGGTTTACATACACGTCTAATCTCCTTTAGCCCTTGAATAGGATCCGGTACAGAGCAAAATACACAGGTTGCGATGACTGTATCGAAGGAGTGGGCAGGGAACAACAAATGCTCGATATCCATCTCTAACAAACTAATATTATCCACTCTCATTTTATCCAGCTTAGTCTTGGCTTTGCTCAGCATCCCTGGACTAAAATCAATCCCAGTAACTTGACATTCCCCGGAATAATAGGGCAAATTTGTCCCGGTACCAACGCCCACTTCCAATACTTGGCCCTTAGCCAGGCTAATAACCTTATACCGTAGGCTCTCAGGAATCATTCTGTCCATCAGGTCATAAAACAAAGCAGTACGATTATAGCGACGTTTAATGGTATCTGAAAGGTTTGACATTTTATCTCCTCCTCATTTAAAAAGCCTAGCAAATATGCCAGGCTTTCCAGGTCTGCCGACCTTTTACTTTCTAAGTACCTCAATAAGCCAATCATTACTGATTTCATAAAGGTCATAGTCATTAGCTGGATTAGCTTTCAAAGACCTTCTACAATTAGGGCAATAGGCCCAATTAACATGTAGAGCCACCTGGCACTCAGGGCATGATGATTCACCCGTCAGCTCTAATCTACAATTGGGACAGAAATGCCAACCATCCTTTAACAACCGTCCACAGGTTAAACAAATATGGGTCTTAACAAGGTAATCGTTATCGTTCATAAATACCACCTCGGAAATGTTATAGCTTAATGATAGGACAATACCCATTTTATGTCAAAGTAGAAAATGCTCAAATTTGAATAGCCTATAATAGAAAATGTCGAAGGTATTGTCCTAGCAACTCTCATAAGGTAAAATATGGTTACTATTCTATATTTTGTGAGGTGAGCTTTGTGGCGAAGGATACTTTAGTCGTAGGAGTGGACATGGGGAATGATGCCTTTAAGGTTATTGGCCCTACCAAACGGGAGCTTTATATTTTGAACCTCCTGTCCCCCTGGCATGAAAGACGGATTTTTAGCGATGATCATAAGCATCCCTTAAACCTACTTGAGGTTGAAGTAAATACACAGAACCGTTTACTAGGCAGATTTTTTGTTGGTGGTATGGCGTACAAGTTTAACCGGGGTATTTTAAAAGAAAGAACGGTTTCAGATCGGTATAGTGGCAAAGCTAATGACGATCAGACTTTAGTAATCCTACTAACCTCTATCGCGCTATCCTTGCTGAAACCAGGAAAAAAACTGATAAAAGAAAAAGTAATTGTCGGAACAATGTTACCAACAGAAGAATACTTCAGTAACGGCAGAGAAAATGTTAAGACTCTGGAGAGTAAACTGCTGGGACAACACAATGTAAAGTTTCTCCACCCGATATTCAACGATGTTGAGATTGAGTTTGAGGTGGTTGGGGTGAATGTCCAACCTGAAGGCCTTTGCGCGATTAACGCCCTGATGTATGATGATGAAAGTAATCTAAGAGCGGACTATGAGTACAAATACGCAGATCATAATATTTTAGGTTTTGATATTGGAGCTCTGACTTCTGATATCACGGTAGTGAACAATTTTGAACTAAGGAATTTTTTTGGGATTAGTAAAGGTACTGTCGATCCATTAAACCGCATAGTAGACTACATCAAAACCGAATATAAAGTTACCATACCCAGACATAAAGTAGATAATGCTATCATTAGAAACGAAAAATTACTAATTTACGGAAAAGAAATTCCTAATTTCTCTGAAATCTGCCGTGACTTTATAGTACATGAAGCCAAGCAACTTGTAGACGAGTTTTCTTCCAAAGCTGCTGCGTCCGGTATACAGTTGCCTGATATCGGTTTATTGATTCTATGTGGTGGAGGCTCGTTACTCTTTAAGGAAGTAATTAGTAAACAACTTAGTAAAATCCCCATGATTTTCAGCGAAAATGCGATCATGTTAAATGCCATTGGGGCTTGGAAAAACGCTAACTCCTTAGCTAAAGATTTATCTGAAGGAACGGTACTAAACTATATTTCGGGAAGGTAAAGAAATATGGAAAAAAACATGACAAGATGCATAGCGGATTTCTTAATATCTGGCAGTCCAGCAAATCCTACAAGTAAGTTTCAAGATAAATCTAGTACCAGTGTATCAGCGGAAAAGCAAAAGCCTCTTGCAGCAGAGCTCTTACAGAATCTATATAATTGGCAAGAAGCTCA
>CAZKEO010000234.1:0-4210 GCA_964551785.1 uncultured Eubacteriales bacterium
CGACCAAAACAATGAACCTCACAAGCCGGCTAGATCAACTGGAACTACTATTACGAGAAGTTGATCAGACGGGGATTTTTGCAGTGGTAGTGCAAAGTTTAGCCTACGAAGAAGCTTTTGCTGGGATGGATCCCTATACAGTTTTGCTAGCAGAACTGCAGCAAGCCTATCCTGAATGGCCTGGTCTGGAAGTGGTAGAAACAATGGTTGCCGATATCACTGCCGAACTAGTTTTAGACAAGTTACAATTCTAATCAAAAGCTCAATTCCAAGAGATTAGTGTAGTTTCTTCATAGATCAGCAACAAGTCTCAGCTTAAATTTGTGTTGGGGTGATATGGTTGAAGGTTAACGAGGTTATCGAGGTTATCACAAAAGTTTATCAATTAGGCGAAAAAGCACCTACACTCAACCTGACCGGCAAACCCGGAATTGGTAAATCTGCTGCTGTTTACAAGGCAGCAGAAATCATTGGACAGCGCTTGGGTTTAGGGACAGCTATACCAGTAGTCGACATTAGGTTAATCTATGTTAATCCGGTTGACTTAAGAGGTTTACCCTATCCTGATGTTGAGCAAGGGACTGCAGTCTGGTTGCAATCCGGCTTATTGCCGATGGTGGAAAAGTATGGTGAGCATCTAATCTTGTTTTGGGATGAACTGACTTCTGCGCCGCCAACTGTGCAGGCAGCAGCCTTTCAAGCAGTTTGGGAGCGAAAATTAGGTGATTGGCAGATGGCTCCTAATTGGATTCAGGTAGTAGCTGGTAATCGTTTGACAGACCGGGGAGTAACCTATCAGATGCCTACTCCTCTGGCCAATCGTCTGGTCCACCTCGAGGTAGAAGAAGACTTGGAAAGTTGGAAAAAGTGGGCTTTGGAGAGAGGTTTAGATTCTCGCGTTATCGGTTTCTTAAATTTCCGCCCCCAATTCTTATCTAATTTTGACCTTAACCGTGATAGCAAGGCCTTTGCGAGTCCACGCACCTGGGAAATCCTTGCTAATTTACTGCAGTGCTTTCCAGATCCTAATGCTACCATTGCTGCTACAGACGTAGTACGAGGAACAGTGGGAGAGGGTGTGGCTGCTGAATTTTTAGCCTTTTGTCGGATGACAGAGGAATTACCGGATATTGAGCAAATATTACTGGGCCAGAACACTACCGTTCCCAAGGAAGCTGACTTACTCTGTGCCTTGAGTGGAGCACTGGTCTCGCGAGTTGTAAACTATGCCCGGGAACAGCATCGTGACCTACCGGTATTTTTGGGTAATATGCTGAGTTATACCGCGAATTTACCTGATGAATTCGCGGTTATGACAGTGCGAGATGCGTTGAAATCAGCAATTATTACTGCAGAATTGCGTTTGCTGCCGGAATGGTCCCAGTGGGCTACTCAGTACCGTAAATATATCCTCTAACTATTTTTCAAGGATGCAAGTTCCCAATAAAGGAGTTTTCCAGGTGTATGATGAGGAACAAGTGAACTTAAAACTCACCAGAGCTAGAATTAAAGTGCTGCTGAAAAGCCCCTTTTTTGGCGCCTTGGTGATGTATTTGCCAATGCAATACGATGTATCGATTGCCCGGGCAGATACTGATGGTGCTGTAATGTATTATAATCCCTTGTGGATTAATAATCTCTCAGAAGAGGAGATAGCTACAGCCATTTGCCACACTGTCATGCACTGTGCTTTGGGTCATCCCTGGAGGCGTTCTACGCGAAATGCTCAGCAGTGGGACCGTGCTTGTGACCTAGTAGTCAATTTAATTTTAGCGGCAGAAGGATATCAGTTGCCTTCCCGCTTAAACCTAGATCGGCAATATCAGGATAAAAGTGCCGAAGAAATCTATCAATTGTTTTACATTAAACCAACAGTGCAACCACAGGTCCAAAGACCGCCGATTGGTGGACAGCTCAGTAGTGAATTGGGGGGACAAGCAAGTAATCCACAAGGCGACCAAGCGGAACTGCAACAAATAGATCAACATACTAAATGGTCAGGTTCGGCAGGACAAGTTCACTCCAGAGCCATTGAGTTGGAGCGGTTGTGGAAAGAACGAGTGGCCCGCGCACTGCAAAGTGCCCGGGGCCGTGGTGAGCTCCCTGGAGCTTTGGAACGGGCTGTTGGTGAGTTTTTACACCCCGAGAAAGATTGGCGTCAAACCCTAGCAGAGTTTCTGCTGAAAGTACGCTCTGATTATAGTTGGCTGCCACCTGACCGACGTTTAGTTACTTACAAAATATTAATTCCCGACTTGGGCTTGGCAGCAGAGCAAATGGAAGATATCGTGATAGCAGTTGATACCTCAGGCTCTATCGAGCTCAGGCACCTCCAGAGGTTCCTCTCGGAAGTGCGTGGGATAGTTAGTGCTTTTACCAGTATAAAGGGGCATTTAGTGTTTTGTGATAGTGAAATCAAAAGCTGGTCAAACCTGTTAGAATTTACGGAAACTCTTCCACGAGGCGGTGGAGGCACAGATACTCGGCCTGTTTTTGAAGAGTTATCACAACGTGGAATTAATCCCTCAGCTTTAGTCTATTGCACAGATGGGGTGACCCGTTATCCAGATTACGAACCGACTTACCCTGTTTTATGGGTGCTTACCAAGGAACATGTCAGTCCTCCCTGGGGTAGGAAGGTCATCTTACGGTCAATTTAGGAGAGCAAGCTAGGAGGAAGCCATGCCAGTCATTGAGACACATAATTTGGCAAAAGAATTTAAAGTTTTTCAACGCCGGGAAGGAATCCGGGGTGCCCTGCTAGATCTATTTCAGCGAGATTATCAGGTGCTAAAAGCAGTTGATAATCTGGATTTTTCGGTAGAAGCAGGTGAGATTGTCGGGTACACCGGAGCAAATGGGGCTGGCAAGTCCACCACAATTAAGATGTTTACAGGCATCTTAGTACCGTCTAGTGGTGAATTGAAGGTCAACGGCTATATCCCCCATAAAGAACGTGAGCAGTATACCCGTAGCATTGGAGTAGTTTTTGGCCAACGGAGTCAACTCTGGTGGGACTTAGCGGTAATTGAGTCTTTTCGGCTCTTGGGAAATATCTACCGTATTCCACCACTACTTTTGCAGCAAAGGATTAAATATTTTGAGGATATTTTAGAATTAAGCTCTTTTTTACACCAACCAGTGCGGAAGTTAAGCTTAGGACAACGGATGCGCTGCGAGTTAGCGGCAGCTTTTTTGCATGCACCGCAGTTGGTTTTCTTAGATGAACCTACCATTGGTTTAGATGTAATTGCTAAAGTGAAAATCCGGCAGTTCCTGCAGGAAATCAATCGTAGTCAGGGTACAACTATTTTGTTAACCACTCATGACTTAGCAGATATCGAAGCACTCTGTAATCGGGTGGCGATTATTGACCGTGGTAAAAAGGTTTATGATGACTCACTAGAAGAGTTGCGCCGCAAATTTGGCAAGGAAAGTTGCCTCCAGTTAGAATTAGCTCGACCAGTCAGCAAGCTCGAATGGGAGCAGCGGGTGGGCAACTTAGAGGTGGAGTGGTCGTCAGAAGGAGAAAACCGTTGGAAAGGCCAGTTTTCGCGAGACAGGGTAGCACCAACCCAAGTGTTAGCTGAAGTTTTAAATGCCTTTCCGGTGACAGACATTCAGTTTAAAGAAGTGCCAATTGAAGAAATTGTCAGCCGGATATACCTTGGAGTTGGCCGTGGGGAGGGCTGTTAGATGAAGGAAGCTAGTCCTTTTTTTCAGACCAAGCAAACAGACCAGCCAACTGCCAGCTACTTTAATGCCCGCCTTTATTGGTCTTTTATTAGATTAGAGTTTATAAAGATGCTTACCTACCGCATTTCTTATATTACCGGGGTGATTAATTATGCTGTCCAAATTGGTGCCTATTTTTTTCTTTGGCAGGCTATTTATACCAGTAAAGCAGAAATTGGTGGGCTAAGCCAGGGCGAAATGCTGACCTACCTGATTGTCGGTTGGGTCTCCCGCTCCTTTTATTTTAATAACATGGACAGGCAAATTTCCGTGGAAATTAAAGAAGGTAAGGTAGCGGTCGAACTAATTAGGCCTTATGATTATCAGATGGCAAGGCTCGCTCGGGCTTTAGGTGAGGCCATTTTCCGGATTTTTTTCTTTGCCCTACCAAGTGCGCTTTTGATTTACTATTTATATCCGTTCTACTTGCCCAGTGCTTTGGGAACGTGGTTATTTTTTGGACTGGCCCTCCTCG
>CAZKEO010000235.1:0-4202 GCA_964551785.1 uncultured Eubacteriales bacterium
CTCTTGATCTAGAAACTTGTCTAGATAGCTGTCCTTTTGTATCTGGTATCCTTCAGAAGCCCAGCCAAAAACATTTTCTATTTGCATACTATCTGGGTAAAAAAGCACCACAAAGATTTGATTGATTTTCGCAAATTCTCCAACCATTTTCAAAGCTTGCGTAACCTCGTTCTCAACTTCATGGGGCCTGATATTAATAAAATTGGTTGAAATAGAAGTTATCATTTTTTCGAATTCAATTCGCTTTTTCAACTCTCTTTCTAGTTGCTTGCGACACGTGATATCACGGACAGCTACTTGGCAGGCTGCCCTACCCTGATAGAGCAAGGGAACTGAGGCTACTTCCACATCTATTACTTGACCATCGATACGAATAAACTTTTCCACGATATTAGGAACACTATTCCAGTTCTGAAGTTGCCAGATCCGCTTAGCGACAATCCGCCAAAATTTAGGATGAATAAAGGTTTTCAGAGTCTTACCAATAATTTCTGCGGGGTTTTCGGCACCTAAGAGGTTAGCACCAGCCTGATTGGCAAAAACCACGGTTTCTCCGCAATAAATGTAGATGGCATCAGGGGCGAATTCGACTAAATTACGAAATTGAATATCTGTATCAAATAGCGAAGGGTACAGGCATAATTCTCGTTGACCTTGGAGATCTATCTTTGGTTTACTATTTGGATGCATATTTGTTATCAAAACCAGGCCCTCACTTTCGTATTTAGCTTATTTTCAATTTCTATTCACTTTTAACTACAAAGAATCCTCTTTATAGTAAACAGAATTTTCCGCACAATTTCCCCTCTCCTCGACATAAAAAACCCCTGCTAATTAGCAGGGGCTCTTCTGATACGAACCAGATTTATCGATACTCTCAACAAACTTAATTTTACAATCGTTACAGACACATAGACAAACTTTTTCGATCCGTTCTTCTTCCACAACAATGGTACACATTAAATCAGCTGACACTTGCCTACCACAGATTTCACAGTTTGTACATTTTATAGGCATAAGATACACCTCCCAAAAATACACCCCTCAAATCTCATTACAACAAGGTCTTATTTTAATTATACCTTTTAACTATAACAACATAAATCCTTTTTTTTCGTACTTTTTTGACTACTTTCTATGATAAAAATTAACCACAGGGATCCTCCTGTGGTTATGTGCTGTTTAAATATGGGGGACTTTAGTTGATGAGGCCAGAGATATCAGTAAATACAAGGACTGTTCCGCTGAGTTGATCATTATCTAAGATGGGACTGTATTGTCCTACTATTTTAGCTTGGTTTACCGTTAAAATTTCCGTTTCCGGCTTTCCCGAACTGATAACTTGACTAATTTTTCTAGTAGGAAAGGTCTTTTCAGCAGGGCGTCCTACAAAGTTCTTTCTCTGTTGCCCCCAAATCTGTTCAGCCGCTTGGTTGCAGGTATTAATAATTCCTTTTTCATTAGTTAGCACAACTCCCACACTAGTCGAGCTCAGCGAAGGTAGTAAATCTACCATGTAGGGTTGGCAATTCGTATAAAACGCATTAGCTAAATCTGTTCTAGTTAGCCAACCAACAAGTGCTCCAGCTTCGTTAACAACAGGAAGACGGCCAACAGGAATGGATAAAGCTTCCAACGCTGGCATCTTTTCATTAATAGTAATAATGTTTTTTTCCATGATTCTTTCGATAGTTTTATCGATAGATGTGCCCATAGCCATTGCTCTTATTAGATGCGTCTTAGTGAAGATTCCAATAACCTTACCATGGTCATCCACGACTGGCGCACCATCAATTAAGCGTTTGAGGAAAATTTGAGCCACTTCCACAAGCGTATTTGACTTTTTTAACTTGATTAGGTTTTTGCTCATTATTTCTCTGACCAGCAATTGCATGCAAGCGACAACTCCTCAATGTTAATTCGAGGTAATTATAACATTTGCGGAGTTTTTCACAAACTGTTTTTCGCTCAATCGTCGGTTTTCAACCTTGAACTGCCTGAAACATCCTTTCGTCTGCAGAGGACTAGTTTAGCCCGTCAGATAAGCGTTCCGCAATATCGCGAAACACGGGCGCAGCTGATTCGCCTCCGCTGGTTCCGTTGGTGACAAGCACAGTGATCACGTATTTCGGTTTTTCCAGCGGAAAGTAGCCCGAAAACCAGGCCTTTTTAGTTTGCTTAGAGCTTCCTGACTGGGCAGAACCAGTCTTGCCTGCTACCTTGTACTGATTTGAGCTAGCCTTGCGCCCTGTACCTGTCTGGGTTACCCCTAGTAGCATAGCTGCCATTTTTTCAGCTGTAGCTGTCGAAACCACGCGGTGACTGCTTCCCACGGGAAAACGTTGGACCAATTTACTGTCTGTTGTCCGGAGTTCCCTTACTAATCGCGGTTCCAAATATACACCTTTGTTGGCGATAGTGTTTAACATAGCGGTAATTTGCACCGGGTTGAGCAGAACTGGTCCCTGTCCGATGCTACTATTTACTAGGTCATTCTTGACTTTACCCCAAACTTGGCGGGAATCAGCCGGAAATGGATAGCCAATGATTTGTTGATTTGCTAAACCAAAACGTCTGGCATACTCTTCCAGGCGTTCTGCTCCTAAAGCTAAACCAAGCCTTACAAATACCGGATTAGAAGATAATGCCATTGCTTCTGTTAAAGTAAGACTAGTGTGTGGCTTAATCATATTGCAGGGCACTGGGTTGCTTTGGTCGCATTTGAAAACGGTATTAGGTTGAGCCAGACCTTCTTCAAGAGCTGCTGCTGCCACGATAATTTTAAATACTGAGCCTGGCTCAGTGAGCAAAATAGTCTGATCCAGAAACATCATGGCTTCTTTTTTGCTGAGATATTCTTCAACCTTATCAGGTTTATAGGTGGGTCTACTTGCTAAAGCTAGTAAATCACCTGTACTTGCATCCATTACCACTATCGCACCTTGTAACTTCCAGTTGTCCATCGTTGCCTCTACGGTACCCTGGATTGTTTTATCAAGAGTCAACACTAAGCTATGTCGGCCCGGATCGGCACCCTGGTCAATGTTCTCGATCCCCAAGCCTTTGATTAAGAGGCCATTAGCATTCAGGTTGGCGGCTACGGCCTTCTCTGGCCTAACCCCTTTGAGCTCACTTTCATAATAAGATTCCAACCCAGCTCTGCCCACCACATCACCGAGGGTATATTTCTTGGGACTTTTTGCTCTCAAACTGAGCAATTCTGTTTTACTACTAATCTTCCCAAGATAACCCAAGGTATTAACAGCTAAGGGACGTTCTCCATTTCGCCTATGCACAGGTCGCACCATAATGCCAGGAAGTTTTAGATCCACTACTCTCGAAGCATGCTCTCCAGTAAGCGCCTCCGGCCAATAGGCAGCTTTCCCTTGTAACCGCTTGTCTAGCTCTTGCTGGGAAAGACCTAAGATCGGTGCGAGTTGGTACATGGCAACAGTTTTGTCCAAAACCAGGTTAGGAAAGACCACTACCCGCATTTGATAATCACTATCTAGCAGCGAATTAAAATTGCGGTCATAGATATTACCCCGTTCACTACTTTCTAGGACCACCTTCAGGGTGCGCTGTTCCCAGGCCTTACGGGCATACTCTTCCCCTTTGACAAACTGAATGTTGCCGATACGGTAAATCAGTGGTAGTAAGGCGGCTAAAAATAACACAAAGACCCAACCGATGCGTCTTTGCCGTAGATATTCCAAAGCTGGTCATCCTTTCCTGCGCTTTTGATAATAGCATGGGCAGGACGCCAGCAATTTATACTTGGGGGCGCAGGTCAGGTATCTGTGATTTGGGGTCTGCTTTGGGTTTGTCAGTAGGGTATCTGCTTGCTTTGGGGTCTGCTCTGGGTCACAGGGCAGGTACTGCCAGTGTGGGGCTTATAGTTACATGCCAAGTAGTTCTAAGCTTGGTGCACTATTGAAATTGACCAACCTCGCCGAGTGATCGTCCATGCTCACCGGCGAGGTTGTCGACGTCCTATCTCCAAGGTCAATTTCAATGTACACCTTCACTAAGAACAACTAAGGCACTCCACTAAATCGCCCCTTAACTGGCAGATACCTGCCCTGTAGCTAAATAGCAGTATAAGTAGCAGATGCCTCTGCCCTGCAGCCTACAATGACAGCACATTAGCAGCAGATACTGACCTGCGCTTATTGGGTTTGACGTAGGCTACTGCCCTGCCC
>CAZKEO010000236.1:0-4175 GCA_964551785.1 uncultured Eubacteriales bacterium
CCGAAAGTGCAATAGACCACGATTTCATCAACTGGTGTTAAACCAGCTTTGGTAAACATGGCTTTCAGGTCGTTAATACTCTTAATGGAGCCGTCATCATTATAGGCTTCGCGATAATTTAAAGCGATTGCTCCTGGGATTCTTCCCAGCGCTTTCTCACCATTAGGGATGACTTCGCCGTGGTTGGTTTCACCACGGTATTCTTCCGGGGAACGGGCATCTACTATCTTAACATTTTTAGCATTGGTTTTGAGATAATCAGTTGTTGCTAGCAGGGAATCATCAGTAGCGGCAATTTTAAACTCTTTGGCAACCACCGTTGGATCAGTTGTAGTTACTTCTCCTCCAGCGGTCTTCCAAGCTAGCCAACCGCCATTTAGCATCTGGGAATTACTCAAACCTGCTATTCTCAGTGACCAGAGCACTCTGCCTTCTTCCCCTAGTCCAAGTGGATCGTTATAGACGACAATCGGCTTACTGCCATCGATCCCGAGACTCCCTAGTTTTGCTGCCAGTTTATCCGCCGGTAGGATTACTCCCCAACCAGCTTGCCCTTGTTTGGGCTGCATGTTAGACAAGGACTGCCAGGTTACATTGAGCGCACCTGGAATGTGGCCGCTTCGATATTCTGACTCCTTCCTGGCATCTAATATGACAACTTTGTCCAGGTTTTGTTTTAACCAGGTGGTATCAACATAATACTTGGCCATTTCACTATCAATGGGCTGGCTTAACGTCGTGGCCGGGACACTGCTACCGGTATTGCTACCTGTATTGACTTCAGGCTGACTGCCTGATTTACCACTACAGCCTGCTACACTGGCCAGCAATACCACCGCAAGACCTGTGGCAGCCAAATGTCTTTTCCAATGCTTGCTACTGTTCTTTACGGACGGAAACATTTCATCACTCCTTAATATTATCAGGTATTATTACCAACTATAATATTAAGGAGTTTTTCCTTATAAGTCCAATTGAAATTCTTTATCGATAGTGCCTGGTAAATAAAACTATTTTATTTCCTGCCACGCACGAGAATATCCCACTGCTTTGACTCGACAAACTCTCCTTTACAGGGGTCTGCTAATGTTTAGATGCAATAATCGCTTGGGATGAAAATTGTCAAATCCTTCGGCTTAACAAACACAATTTCCCCGCTCTTCAACTCTAATTCCTGAAACTGTTCTTTCCGCAATTCCGCTTCCACTAATTCTCCGGTATCCTCCCGTTGCAGCTCGAGATTAACTACCCTTCCGATTGCCCGAATGAAGAGAATGCGAGCAGGGATAAATTCATTCCCTTTGGCCTCTCGTGCAATTTCAATATCATAGGGTCGAACATAGCTGATGGCCGAAGTATCTTGCGTATTAGCATACTCTGGAGCCTCGATTTCAAGGGCTCCGATTTTCACCCTACCCTTATGAATACGTCCGTGAAAAAGGTTGACATTGCCTAGGAAATCATAGACAAAAGGGTTAGCCGGGTGCTCATAGACTTCCTCCGGGGAGCCAAGTTGTTCAATTTGACCGTCATGGAGAATGACAATACGGTCAGCGACATCCAGTGCCTCTTCCTGATCATGGGTTACGAAAACACTGGTCACCTGCAACTCATCGTGGAGCCGCCGCAGCCATCGTCGGAGCTCCTTGCGAACCTTGGCATCCAAAGCCCCAAAGGGTTCGTCCAGCAGTAGGACTTGTGGTTCTACTGCTAGCGCCCTGGCTAAAGCCACCCGTTGCTGCTGACCGCCGGAGAGCTGGCCCGGATAACGGTTGGCTAAACCTTCAAGTTTTACCAGACTGAGCAGTTGGTGCACTTTTTCATGAATCTCTGCTTTAGAGGGGCGGAGCTTACGGGGGCGAACTTTCAGGCCGAACGCCACATTTTCAAAGACATTTAGCTGACGGAATAAGGCGTAGTGTTGAAAAACGAAGCCAACCTGCCGCTCCTGGGCATTGCTGTGTGTGGTGTCTTTGCCGTTAAACAGGATGTTACCCTGATCAGCCACCTCCAAGCCGGCAATGATGCGGAGCAGGGTGGTTTTGCCCGAACCTGAGGGGCCTAACAGTGCTACCAACTCCCCAGTCGGTATGGTTAAATTAATGTTATTTAAAGCGGTAAAAGAACCAAACTTTTTGGTTACCTGCTGGATTTCGATACTCATTTCAAAACCTCCCTGTTTAACTAATGGCTTTCGGCCTCTTCAAGCTGTTTTTTCACTTTCCACTCGGCAATATTTTTGACTATTAATGTTACGATGGCCATTAACGACATCAGGGAGGCGACAGCAAAGGCTGCCACAAATTGATACTCGTTGTATAAGATTTCCACATGTAAGGGCATCGTGTTGGTCAGTCCGCGAATGTGTCCCGAGACAACTGAGACCGCTCCGAACTCGCCAACCGCTCGCGCACTGGTCAGGATAACTCCGTAAATTAAACCCCATTTAATATTGGGCAAAGTAATTAGCCAGAAGGTCTTCCAGCCACTCGCACCTAAGGTTAAGGCCGCTTCTTCCTCCGAAGTTCCCTGGGCGTGCATCAGGGGAATTAATTCCCTGGCCACAAAAGGAAAGGTCACAAAAACAGTGGCTAGGACAATGCCAGGCACTGCAAAGATAATTTTAAGGTTATGTTCCTCTAACCATGGCCCGAAAACTCCCGTCGCTCCGAACAGAAAGACAAAAACCAAGCCGGCTATCACCGGGGAAACGGCAAAAGGCAAATCAATCAAGGTGATCAGGAAGTTCTTGCCCTTAAAGTCGAATTTAGCTAGGGCCCAGGCTGTGGCTAAACCAAAGATAGTATTTAATGGTACGGCAATACTTACCGCCAGCAAAGTCAGCCTAATGGCCGCCAGAGCATCTGGTTCGGTGATTGCTGCTAGATAGAGTGAAATGCCGTCTTCCAAGGCTTTGGTAAAAACAGCAATCAGTGGGACAAACAGCATCAACCCCAGAAAGGCTAAGGCTAGACCGGTTAACATCCAGCGAATCACTGGTGGCTCAGTTGTGGTTAGCGTCTTGGCTTTGGTCAGCTTTGTAGCCATGGTAATTCGCCTCCTTAGTTAAAGGTATGTCGGTTGCTGTTCCACCACTGTAAGACATTGATCAAGAAGAGCAGTACAAAGGAGATAATTAACATTACGGTGGCAATCGCACTCGCTCCAGCAAAGTCGTACTGCTCCAGCTTAGTCATAATAAGCAAAGGGGTGATTTCTGTGCGCATGGGCATATTGCCAGAAATAAATACTACAGAACCGTATTCGCCCAAGGCCCGAGCAAAGGCTAAGGCAAACCCGGTTAATACTGCTGGTAATACTTCCGGAAAGATTACTTTGGTAAAGGTTTGCAGGCGGCTAGCTCCTAAGCTGGCAGCCGCTTCTTCTAGCGCTGGGTCCAGAGTTTGCAAAACTGGTTGAACCATCCGCACTACAAAGGGTAAGCCAATAAAGGTTAGCGCCACGATAATTCCTAAGGGTGTGTAGGATACTTTAATTCCTAGCAGGGCCAGGTATTTTCCCAGCCAACCATTGCTGGCATAGAGGGTGGTGAGTGCAATGCCTGCCACTGCTGTGGGCAGAGCGAAAGGTAAATCTACTAAACCGTCGATAATCCGCTTGCCTGGAAAGGAATAGCGCACTAACACCCAAGCCACCAACAAACCAAAGACGGCGTTAATGGAGGCAGCAATCAAGGCGGTCCCAAAACTTAGTTTGTAAGATGCGATTAGTCGCGGTTCGGTTACTGTATTCCAAAAGGGCTCCCAGCCTGCCCCAGCTGTCTTCCAAAAAATTGTCGACAGCGGGAGCAGGACTAGAAGGCCGATATACATCATGGTGAAGCCCATCGTCAGGCCAAAACCAGGTATGATAGTATGTTTCTTTAGTCTGAATGGCTTCAATGCATCTCAAACCCCTTCTTTACTACTTTGCTTTAGGTACATAGATTTGGTCAAAAACACCACCATCGCTGAAATGGGTCTTTTGAGCCTTTTTCCAGCCGCCAAACACCTCGTCTATGGTGAGCAGGTTCACTGGGCTAAACTGGTTGGCATATTTCTGGGCAATTGCTTCATTGCGCGGCCGGTAGTAATTTTGAGCAGCAATTTCCTGACCTTGATCGGTATAGAGGTATTCTAAGTAAGCCTGTGCTACTTCACGCGTACCCCTTTTGT
>CAZKEO010000237.1:0-4172 GCA_964551785.1 uncultured Eubacteriales bacterium
TTTCTTAGAGCCATTTGGTTTCCCTCCCTTCTGTCACTAGATATTCTTTACATAGCCTTTCAGGTGAGTAAATTCAAAAACTAAAACTAGTGTTACTGCAATGATGTATTTGCGCTGTCGTTCCAAGGTTTTGCGACTAACATCTACTAGGTCAGTCAGTAACTTTAGAGGCAGTTCCTTTTTAGTTAATAAATAATTCCTGAGATTTTCACTTTCAGCCACGAGATAAGCAGCTTCCACAGCCCTTCTTCTGGCATCATCATGCTTAGGAGAAATATTAACCAATTCTTGAAAAGTTATACCATAGTCTAATAAAACTTTAGCATATGCTAAGATTTCATCTTTCTTGTCAAGAGCCTCTCCTTTAGCCCGAAATTCGGCTACCGATTGGCGAGCTGTCACCAGAGTAACGGCATCTTGATTGCCATCAGCATCTGCCTCTAGTGCGGAAATCGGGATGACCTTAGTGAAACGGCTTTCGCGGCGATAGTGATCAATCAGTCTGCGTTTAATCGTCGTTTCTGCAAAGGTTAAAAAGTTAGCTCCCTTGCTAATATCAAAGGCGTTAATGGCTTCATCAAAAGCCATTAGGCCGATACTTACTTCGTCATCTTCTCCTACCCGGAAATAACGTCCGCTTTTTTGGGCTAAGACGCGTAGGATGAAAGGAGTATACCGGCGAATTAATTGGTCTCTCGCTTCGGAATCTCCCTCTTGGGCTTTTTCCAGAAGTTTTTTATAGGTTTCTTCCTTACCAAAAGGAAGGCTCTGGAAAAGAGCTAGCATGGACTTCACCTCTCAATAATATATATTCGTAGCTATCATAACGTTTATAGGGGTGGACATAATAAGTTTTTCGAAATAATTTCCAAACTAATAGGAATATTTTAGATATCGAGTTTCTGTTGGGTGTTCTCATTTTCTGGTTGGGTGGGCATGGGAATGCCTAAATGCTGATAAGCTGAGCTAGTGGCCATCCGGCCACGTGGGGTCCGATTCAGAAAGCCTAACTGTAAGAGGAAGGGTTCATAGACATCCTCAATAGTCTCAACCTCTTCACTGGAAGCAGCTGCTAGTGTTTCTACCCCAACTGGTCCGCCCCCGAATTTTTCGATAATACATTGTAAGAGCTTGCGGTCAACCTTATCTAATCCTAGAGGGTCAACCTCCAAGAGGCTAAGGGCGGCCTCGGCTACCTCTTTGGTCACATAGCCCGCTGCCTTGACCTGGGCATAATCACGGACCCTTTTCAAAAGGCGGTTAACAATCCGCGGGGTTCCCCGGGAACGCCTGGCAATTTCTTCCGCTCCCTCTGGGCTGATACCCAGCTTAAAAATATCGGCTGCCCGAGTCACAATTTCCTGCAACTCCTCCACCTGGTAAAATTCTAAGCGGTTAATCACGCCAAACCGGTCCCGTAGGGGTGCTGATAAAGCACCTGCTCTGGTGGTAGCTCCCACCAGTGTAAAGGGTGGTAAGTCTAACCGAATGGAACGGGCACTGGGACCTTTGCCAATGATGATATCTAAGGCAAAATCCTCCATGGCAGGGTAAAGCACCTCTTCCACACTACGGTTGAGGCGGTGGATTTCATCGACAAACAGCACATCGCCGTGATTGAGATTAGTCAAAATGGCAGCTAAATCCCCCGGGCGCTCGATTGCCGGTCCGGAAGTAATGCGAATATGCACATCCATTTCATTGGCAATGATGTTAGCCAAGGTGGTTTTGCCCAAGCCAGGTGGCCCATACAAAAGCACATGATCCAGAGGCTCACTACGACCTTTGGCTGCATCAATAAAAATACCCAAGGTTTCCTTGACCTTGCTTTGACCAATATATTCTCTAAGCCGCTTAGGGCGCAAGCTGTATTCAATTTCCGAATCCTCTGTTTGAACTTGAGAAGAAATGATCCTCTCCTCCATAATATGGCCTCCTTAAAATTTTGCCAGGTTTTTGAGTGCTAATTTAATGAGCACTTCAACCGAAGCATCCTCCGCACTCTGGGAGGCAGCCTGTTCAACAGCAGTACGAGCTTGTTGGTATTGATAGCCCAATGCTTCGAGCGCACTAAGCGCATCTTCCAGCGGCGTCGGAGTTGTTCCCAATCCGGCACTGATGGTGGCACCCGAGGGATTAAGAGCGCTTCCCCCAATACCCTTGGCCAGCTTATCCTTTAGTTCTAAGATTAGGCGTTGGGCGGTCTTTTTGCCTACTCCCGGGATTTTAGTTAAAACTTGCAGGTTTTCCTGGATTACTGCTTGCTGGAGGTGGGGGAAATCCATGGTTGATAAAACTGCTAGTGCAACTTTGGGACCAATCCCAGAAACCCCAATCAGCAGTTCAAAAGCTGTTAAATCTCGGTCATCTAAAAAGCCATAGAGTTGGAGCGCGTCCTCGCGGACATATAGGTGGGTATAAAGCACACATTCCCCCCCAGTTTCCGGCAGCTTGCCTAGCACGGAAGCAGGGGTAAAGAGCTTATAGCCTACTCCACTTACTTCAATAATGGTATACTCCAAGGTTGCAGATATTAACTTACCTCTCAGATAACCAATCATAAACCTACCTGCCTTTTCCTTATTACAAAACCTTAAAAACAGCTATTACATTTAACCTAACATGGCAGTACTTTCCTACAATATTAAACGCCCTAATACTTTACGATACCCTATTCCGACTTACCCTGTCAATCCTTCTATGTACTATCGGTAGGTGTGAGCATGACAAATTGCCAAAGCCAAGGCATCTGCCACATCATCTGGCTTTGGCACAACTGGCAACCCCATAATGGTCTTTACCATAAATTGCACTTGGGCTTTTTCTGCCCTTCCATAACCTACTACTGCTTGTTTCACCTGCAAGGGGGTATACTCATATACTGGTATGCCTTGATTAGCCGCAGCTAAGATGGCCACCCCACGGGCATGCGCCACAGAGAGCGCAGTCTTGACATTCTTATTAAAAAATAGTTCTTCTATCGCAAAATGGTCGGGCTGATATTGCTTTATTAACTGTCCTAACTCCTCGTAAATAGTACAGAGTCGCTTATCCAGGCTAAGTTGGGCGGGAGTTCGAATACAGTTATAGTCTATAACAGTAAATTTATTTCCCAGTTGGTCTATCAGACCATAGCCAGTAATGGCCGTACCTGGGTCAATCGCTAAAATGCGCACAAACTCTCCTCCAATCCTCAGTTACTATTCGACAGCGAATGTGCGTTCTCCTGCTGGGCAAAAAAAATTGAAGTCGTTATTTTCGACTTCAATTTTCTTATTCTTCACTCCGAAATTCATCTAGATTATCCAAAAACTCATTGAGACTACTATCATTCTGGAATTCTAAAGCTTGCCTTAATTCAAGTTTGGTTTCCGGAGCCAAGGTATTAAACTTTTGGGCCTGCTCAATTTGATGCTGTAAATCTGGTGGCAGGCTTGTTAGTTGCACCGTTTCTTTTTGTAACAGTGCCCCTTCAACTCCAAGTGGACCTTCATAGATAGCCAGCACACCCTCGACACTACCCAAATGGCGGTAATTACGATGGGAGTCGCAAACATCCCATTCCTTTTTATGGAGTTTCAACAGTTGTGGGAGGTCAGCCTTGAGCTCCCAACCATCCTCTGGCAGGTACCTTTGGGTTAATTCTGAAAGTTGTAATCCTATCAACTCGCGTGGTACGGTCATAGTACTAGAAACCATATTCCCACACAGAAATGCTTTTTCTAAACGAATTACGGTAGTGTTGGTCACCCTTGCCTCCGGCATTGTCCGAGCAGTTGTTTCAAATAAGTTTGGCTGTTGCGAGGGAAGCAAGGCAGTTACCCCTAGATAGCCAGCCAACACCGCTGAACCAACTAGTGCCAGCCCTGCCAACCAACCTAGAATTTTAGTCCAATTAATAATGATCAACCCCTCCTTGTTGCTAAAAGCTTAAAAAACTTGCTAAAGCTACTCAATATAATTTTGGTCATTTTTCCCAAATTTTATACATCAGGTAAACTTGATTATTACCAAACAACTTCTGCGCAAGTGAAAACCTTGGTTTAGACTTAGAAACAGCAAAGACGCTACTTGCTAAGGTAGCGTCTCGAAGTTGGTGCTTTTAAGTTGCTCAACTGCTTGCTAATACTCGGTTTTTTAAATTTGGAATTTGCTGATCGAAACCTTCAGTT
>CAZKEO010000238.1:0-4168 GCA_964551785.1 uncultured Eubacteriales bacterium
GCGAGCTTTGGTGAGGAAGTGCAGATTTATTTTATTACCGGGGCAGATGCGATCTTGGAGATTTTAACTTGGAAAAATGTTGAGCAGCTATTGAAGGACTGTTACTTTATTGCTGCAACTAGGCCTGGCTATAATTTGGACGAATTGCGAGAACGGTTGCAAGGTTTGCCTGATGAATATATCAATCGGATTTTTTTTCTGTCCGTACCAGCCATGGCGATTTCTTCTACTGGCATTAGAACAAGAGTTGAAAGTGGGCAGACGATTAAATATTTACTGCCCGAAACAGTCGAACAATATGTTGTTAAAAATGCTTTGTATACAAAAAAAGGCCTCTAAGTGTCCAAACTTGTTTTGGTATATTCAATTTAATAATGCACATAATAGACATAGACATCGTATTACATAACAAGTTTGGCGAGGTGATACATGAATGGTAAGAACATTATATGTAGGTAATTTGCCTTGGGGGACAAAACCGGAAGAACTGACCCAAGCTTTTGCCGCTCATGGAGAAGTCATTAGTAGCAGAATCATTACCGACAGGGATACCGGGAGATCAAGAGGTTTTGGCTTTGTGGAAGTCAGTGATAATGATGTGGAAAAAATAATTGAAGCTATGAATGGTGCTGAATTCGGTGGTCGTGCCCTTACTGTCAATGAAGCTAAGGCTAAGGAAGGAACCTAAGCATTAGCTATAAAGAAATATTCCTCCAGTTCCAAAGGGACTTGGAGGTTTTTTTTAGGTCTCCCGAATGGTATAATAACCCTTGGAGGCTGATTATATGGAATTTCAGGAAATCATGACAAAAATTAGCGAGGTTTTGTCTCCGGACCGCTTTCGGCATACGCTGGGTGTGTTGACTTGGGCCGAAAAAATGGCAACGAGGTTTGATTTGCCGAGCCAAGGGATAAACTTGGAACAAGTACGTTTCGCAGCCTTGTTACATGACTGTGCCAAAGCTTTAACTAATGAGCAGTTAATTGCGGAGGCTGAACAAGCTGGAATTCAGCTTACTAGGGACTATTACGATCAGCCCTTTTTATTACATGCCCCGATTGGTGCGGTCCTTGCTCAAAAACATTATCAGCTTAGCGATGATTTAGTGCTCAAGGCGATTGCCTGTCACACTCTAGGAGCTGACCAGATGACAGCTCTCGATAAAGTGGTTTTTATTGCTGATATGGTGGAACCAAACCGCCAATATCCTGGGGTGGCAGCACTCCGGAATTTAAGTATAAAGGATTTGAATCAGGCCTTCTTAGCTGCCTTAAACAGTAATATTCAGCATCTTATCACAAGTAACTTTGTTATCCACCCACAAACAATTAGCACAAGAAACGCCCTGCTTAGGGCTATGACCAGATCAGCCGAAAATTAGGAGGGAAAGATTTTGTCAATCAATACGTTAGAATTAGTGACTGTAGCAGTAAATGCCGCTGAAGAAAAAAAGGCTAACAATGTCAAGACGCTCCACCTCAGTGAATTATCAATTATTACCGACTACTTCATAATATGTAGTGCCAGCAATACTACCCAGGTCAAAGCGATTGCTGACAATGTGGAATTAAAGTTAAAAGAACAAGACATTCATCCCTTGCGTAGGGAAGGTATGCGAGAAGGACACTGGATTTTACTCGATTATGGTGCAATGATAGTACACGTCTTTCTGGAAGAGGAACGGACCTATTATAATTTAGAAAGACTGTGGGGAGATGCCAAGCAAGTCAGGGTCTAACCGACAGGAGGAGTTATTAATGAGTCCGCAATTACACGAAGGGGAAATTATCAAACTAGTGGTCGCTAAAGTTACTGCGCGAGGAGTTTTTTTAGCGGTACCTGACCACCCGGAGATTTTCATGCCTAGCGGTGAAGTGAAAGGTAAGGTCACAGTATCCGAAGCTATTTGGGTTGGTCTCTACTTAACCAATGGACACCTTACTGCCACCATGAAATTAGATAAGCTGGCCATGCGTTTTAGTCAACCAGCCCAAGGTTTGAAGAAAGGTGATTTAGTGACTGGTCTGGTCTATAACCTAACTTCAGCTGGAGCCTTTATTCGCACTACAGCAGGTTATCTTGGCCACATTCCTACCCTGGAATTGGTTGGCAAGTTAACCATCGGTCATAAAGTTGAAGCTAGGATCACCCAAATCAGGGAGGATGGGAGACTGAACCTCTCTATACGTCCCTTGAAGGAAGTTGGTCGCATTAGTGATGCCGAGCTAATTTTAGAATATATGCGACGAAATCAAAGCAAAATGGCCTTTACAGACGAGACTGCCCCAGCAGAGATTATGGAGCAGTTTGGGATTAGCAAAAGGGCTTTCAAACGAGCGTTAGGCAAATTGCTGAAAGACGGTTTAATTAAACAAGAAGCAGGTTATAGCTGTCTTGTGACTACAGGAACAGAGCTTAGTTAAGCCACGCATCTGGTGGCGTAACTTGACAGTTTTTGCGGGTCCAGTATAAGATTAAAGCATTCCGGTGGAGAGGAAAACGTGATTTTTTTAGAAGTTCAGGAGGCACAGAAATGAAAGAGAAGTACCTAGTTACTGAAATCGAGCAAAAATGGCAACAATTCTGGGCAGAGCAGAATATTTACCAGGTTAATGATCAAATAGATAAACCCAAATACTATTGTCTGGAAATGTTCCCTTATCCCTCTGGTAATTTACATATGGGACACGTCCGCAACTATTCGATTGGTGATGTAGTGTCCAGATTTAAGAGCATGCAGGGCTTTAATGTCCTCCATCCGATGGGTTGGGATTCTTTCGGTTTACCGGCAGAAAATGCAGCGATTAAGCACGGGGTACCTCCCGAGAAATGGACTTGGGAAAACATTGCTAATATGCGCTCCCAACTCAAACAATTAGGGCTAGCTTATGATTGGGACCGGGAGATTGCTACCTGTCATCCCGACTATTATAAATGGACTCAGTGGTTGTTCCTTCATTTTTACAAACAAAAATTAGCCTATAAAAAACGGGCAGCAGTTAACTGGTGTCCTTCTTGTGTGACTGTTTTGGCAAATGAGCAAGTGGTCGACGGGGCCTGTGAACGGTGTGACACCACGGTGGTGAAAAAAGACCTTGAGCAGTGGTTCTTGAGCATTACTAAGTACGCTCAGCATTTGTTGGATAATCTTAAAAAGCTAGAAGGTTGGCCTGAAAAAGTCAAAATCATGCAGGAGAACTGGATTGGGCGTAGTGAGGGTGTCGAAATAGAGTTTGGCCTGAAGGGTTCTGCAGAAAAGGTAACTGTTTATACTACTCGGCCGGATACCATTTACGGCGTTAGCTATATGGTCCTAGCACCAGAGCATCCCTTGGTGATGCAACTAGTTCAAGGGACAGCGTATGAAGCTGCAGCGCGAGAATTTATCAATAAAATGCAGCACTTAAACGAGATTGACCGTACCTCTACCGATACCGAGAAAGTCGGCCTTGTGACCGGTGCTTACGCTGTAAACCCATTAAATGGCACGGAAATACCGATTTTAATTGCTAACTATGTGCTGATGGATTATGGTACTGGGGCAGTTATGGGTGTACCAGCCCATGACCAACGCGATTTTGAATTTGCCCAAAAGTATCAGTTGCCCGTCCAAGTGGTAATCCAACCAGCAGGACAGCAGCTTGACCCTGCGACCATGACTGCCGCCTATGAAGAGGAAGGTATGCTGGTAAACTCTGCTCAATTTAACGGTTTAAACAATAAGCAGGCCATGCAAGATATCGGTTCCTATATTGAGACCAATAGCTTGGGCACCAAGAAAGTCAACTTCCGTCTCCGCGACTGGTTGATCTCACGGCAGCGTTACTGGGGTGCTCCCATTCCAATAGTGTATTGTGAGCAATGTGGTGAAGTGCCAGTGCCGGAAGACCAGCTACCTGTGATTTTACCAGCCAACGTAGAATTTAAAACCATTGGGCAGTCCCCACTAGCGGAGTCACAGGAATTTGTGGAGACTACTTGCCCCACCTGTGGTGGGCCAGCGCGGCGGGAAACTGACACTATGGATACCTTTATCTGTTCCTCGTGGTATTTCCTCCGTTATACCTCTCCTAAGGAGACTACTGCTCCTTGGAATAAAGCCAAAGCTGATTACTGGATGGCTGTAGATCAATATATTGGTGGAGTGGAACATACCATTTTGCACCT
>CAZKEO010000239.1:0-4161 GCA_964551785.1 uncultured Eubacteriales bacterium
TTATGAATCCCACCACAGAAGTCTTTGAACAACGGATTGCGGCACTCGAAGGTGGGGTGGGGGCACTGGCAGTTGCCTCTGGGCAGTCGGCAATAACCCTAGCAATCCTAAATATCGCCGAAGCTGGGGATGAAATTGTCTCCTCCTCAACCCTCTACGGTGGAACCTATAATCTGTTTTCAACCACCTTTCCCAAAATGGGGATTACAGTAAAATTCGTGGATGCCTCGGACCCTGAGAACTTCCGCCAGGCCATTACCCCCAAGACAAAAGCCCTTTATGCCGAAACTATTGGTAATCCGAAAATAGATGTGCTTGAGATTGCAGCAGTGGCTAAAGTTGCCCATGAAAACGGGTTGCCCCTCATTATTGATAATACCTTTGCCACCCCATACCTCTGTCGGCCGATAGAATTCGGGGCTGACATTATCGTCCACTCAGCTACTAAATTTATCGGTGGCCACGGTACCTCGATTGGAGGAATTATTGTCGATGGCGGCAAGTTCGATTGGGCGAATGGTAAGTTTCCCGGGCTGACAGAACCAGACGCCAGTTATCATGGCATTAAATACGTAGAAGCCTTAGGCCCCTTAGCCTATATTATGAAAGCCAGAGTCCAATTGCTCCGCGACATCGGGGCAGCAGTAAGTCCATTTAATTCCTTCCTGTTTCTCCAGGGAATCGAAACCTTATCCCTCCGGATGGAACGTCATGCCTCCAATGCACTAAAAGTAGCCGAATTCCTACAACAGCACCCGTATGTTAGTTGGGTCAATTATCCTAGTTTAGCAAGTGACCCGCAATATCACAAGGCCCAAAAATACTTACCCAAAGGGGCCGGAGCAATTTTCACCTTTGGGATCAAAGGTGGCCTGGAAGCAGGCAAAACCTTTATTGATAGCCTGCAGATTTTTTCTTTATTAGCAAATGTCGGTGATGCCAAGTCCCTAGTAATTCACCCAGCTAGCACCACCCACCAACAACTCACCGCTGAGCAACAGCAGGCCAGTGGAGTTTCGCCAGATATGATCAGGCTCTCGATTGGTCTGGAAGATATCCAGGACCTACTGGCTGATTTAGATCAAGCATTGACCGCCAGCCAAAAGTAATAGCACCTAAGCTTAAAGTAGGCTAGGCCGTTTGGTCTAGCCTACTTCAGTAACAACAAACGCGCCCCTGTTGCCAATAGACCTAAGCCGGCAAAATGGTACCAGTGGATACTGGTCTTAGTCATCCCAAAGAGGCCAAGGTGATCAATCAGACCGGCAGTTAGAACTTGACCAACTATAATGGCTGTAGTAGCAGTGCAGACCCCTAGTTTTGGTATGCTGACAGCCACACCAAAAATAATCAACACACTTAAGAAACCTCCTAGGTAGGTATACCAGGGTGCCTCGGCATAAACGGCAAAGTTGCCTGTTCCCAGTCGAAACACCCACAACAAAACGGCAACAATTACGGTGCCAATTAAGTGGACAACAAAAGTGGCTTCCCAGAGACCAATAATCTTGCCTAAAGCAGCATTAAAAGTACCTTGCACTGCCATGGTAACTCCTGCCAAAGCAGCAATCAACAGGGATAAGAATTCTTTTGGCATAAAATGTTTGTCCTCCTCCTAAGGCATTCCATGGTATTTTTCGATTCCTAGCTTAAAATTATCCATCAATCAAAGAAAATCGGGCAAAGTCAGTGCACACATAAATCAGCGCTAGATTCCTCATACTACGCTCAAAGCTATATCCAGATAGTAGGGAGAATGTGCATGCTGGTCCGTAAACGGAATCGTTGGTTAGAAATCCTAAAAATCTTAATCAAGCATCGGTTTTTGCTCTTTTTATACAAACAAGAATATCGGGTAAAAAACTGGGCAGGTTGGAGTCCTAGTCAGCAACGCAATTATGCTCGTAGGATTCGCCTGTTGTGTGAAGAACTTGGGCCAGCCTTTATTAAATTAGGGCAATTGCTCAGTACACGACCAGATCTAATCCCCAGTCGGCTCGCTGCGGAACTAACCTTGCTACAAGAGCGGGTTGAACCAATGAGTCCAGTAGAAGTGGGAAAACAAGTCAAGGCCAGTTGTGGCCAATTACCAGAAGAGATCTTTGCCCATTTTGACTATCAACCTGCAGCTAGTGCTTCGATTAGCCAAGTCCACTTTGCTATCCTAATTACCGGCGAAAGAGTTGCTGTGAAGGTCCAAAGGCCGGAAATTCAAGAGATTATCTACCAAGACCTCGAGATTTTAAAACGCTTACTACCTCTGATTAGAAAACAACTTTTTTTAGACCGTGTTTGTAATCCAGATGAAATTCTCAGCACCTTTCAGCGTTCCATCCTGCAGGAGTTAGATTTCTGCCGGGAAGGACAGAATATGGAAAATTTCCGGGAGGTCCTAGGGGAGTTTCCCTTTGTGGTGGTTCCCCAGGTCTTCTGGCGCTATACAACCAAAGAAATACTCACCATGCAATGGTTAGTGGGTTACAAAGTTGCCGAATATCGGAATTTAGTTCCGGTCGATGTGGCGAGTAACCAGGCTAAAAAACTAATTTTAGCACTGCTGCTCCCCTTATTCCGGAATGGAGTTTTTCATGGGGACCCCCATCCAGGGAATGTCAGATTATTAGCGGATGGACGCATAGTTTTTTTCGACTTCGGTATCATTGGAAGATTTACCGACCAGTTCAGGCTACAGGCAACAGAGTTAATGTGGGCACTGTGGCAAGGGGATGTCGAGAAAGTAGTAGAAATATCCCTGAGCATGGGTCAAGCGACCGAGAAAATTAACCGGGACAATTATTATGAAGACACTGCCAACCTGGTCAATATGGCCAAAGGAATGGGGCTAGAAAAAGTTAGCTTTGGCAATATTGTCGAGAGTATGATTCATATCTCCCTAGATTATGGGGTCCAGATGCCCTCGCCATTTTTTCTGTTGGGGAAAACCCTAGTGATGGGTGAAAGCTTAGCCAAGCAATTAGATCCAAGGTTCAATATTCTCTCCGTCACCGAAGAATTGGGAGCCCTCTGTATGCAACAAACAAGTAGTCCTTTTGCCAATAAACAAGCCATCGCCCGTAAAATGTTAAGTTGGCAGGAGATGGCTGTGGAAATCCCGGGAGAACTCGGTTCCATTCTGAAACAACTAGCTCGGGGAGAGATGCGTTTTATTTTTCACCACCGTAACCTCCAGTGGCTGTTAGACATGTTAGAGGTTCTCTCCAGCCGAATTGCCTTAAGTTTAATTGTCTCTGCCCTTACCTTAGCCTCCGCAGTTACCATCCACTCTAAGTTAGGGCCGACTTACTACGGCATACCAATCGTGGGTCTAATCGGGTTTGCGATTTCTTTAGTAATTGGTAGTTGGATGGCGATATTCTTCATTCAACGAATTCGTTGAGTGAGCAAAACGATTTTCGGGTAAAATACTCTTGACTTATACCTATGCAATGTGCTAAAATTCATAAAAATATCGTTAACAGTGATGACAGGAAATAAGGGGTTGGAAACTTGCAGCGAACCAGGAACTGGTGAGAGCCTGGTAGTAGATAAGACCCTGGGCCATCCTTGAATTGTGGGCTGAAGGAGTTAATGCTCTCTAAGCTTATCCGGCTCTGCCCCGTTATCGGCAGACTGAGGAAGGCTGAGCACTATGTGCAGTCTAACTAGGGTGGTACCGCGAGCAAAACTCGTCCCTATCGGGATGAGTTTTTTATTGTTTAAAACAACTATGAGGAGGGGTAAAGCAATGACTCAAAGAGAAAAATTGATTCTGGAGATTCTTGAAGAAGATAGCCGTGCCAGTGCTGAGCAAATAGCTATTATGCTGGACATGGATGTGGAAGAAGTTCGAGCGAAGATTAAACAATGGGAAGAAGACAAAATCATCATCAAGTACAACACCATCGTGAATTGGGAAAAGCTTGGCTATGACACAGTATCGGCCATGATTGAAGTCAAGATTGTACCTACCAGGGATTCAGGTTATGACACTGTAGCAGAAAGAATTTACCGCTATCCCGAGGTTCTTACGGTTTTGCTGATGTCAGGAGGCTATGATTTAGCTGTCTTAATAGAAGGCAAATCCCTGAAAGAAGTTGCTTTATTTGTCTCGGAAAAGTTAGCTTCCATTGAAGGTGTCCAAAGCACAGTAACTCATTTTGT
>CAZKEO010000240.1:0-4157 GCA_964551785.1 uncultured Eubacteriales bacterium
AAAAGATATTAATGGGGAGGCAGTTGTTGAGATTACTAAATCATTTTTAGCGAGGGCTAGGGATAAGGGGATTAAAGCTGGAATCGGTGGAGGGATTTCCGTTGAGGCCATACCTTTTATCGAAAGCTTAAAAAATGAGATGGATAAATTTGAAACTCGAAAAGTTGTTTTTGGGGTTCCAGATTCTTTTCAAAACATCAGCTTAGCCCTTGTCAAAGCAATGGAATTTGAAACCCTATATCTAATCAATAAACATAATTTTTATAAGAAAACTGCCGATGAAGATCTTGACCGCATCGTTATGATGGAAAAAAGAATTAAAACCGCTAAAGAGGGGCTCTTAAGATGAAAATGAGTGCAGAGCTAACAAAAGGAAAGGTTCTGGTAACAGGTGGTTCTAGAGGTATTGGAGAGGCCATCGTGGCCAAATTTATGCAAGCGGGTTATGAGGTGTTTGCGCCCAGCAGAGCAGAACTGGATCTGCTTGATGACAGTTCGCTTAACACCTTTATTGAGAAGCACCGGGACATTTATTTTTCCGTACTCATAAATAATGCCGGAATTAACCCCATCAGTTCCCTTGAAGATTTGACAGAGGGAGCTGTAGCGCAAACCCTACAAGTAAATTTGATGGCACCGATTAAACTCATCCAAGGTTTACACAATACAATGAAGCTAAATAACTATGGCAGGATTATTAATATTAGTTCTATCTGGAGTATTGTTGCCAAGGAAAAAAGATTAGCCTATTCTGCCAGCAAATTTGGAATCAATGGAGTTACTAAAACTTTAGCCCTTGAGCTGGCACCTTACAACATTTTAGTTAATTCTGTTTGTCCAGGGTATGTCAATACTGCCTTGACTAGGCAAAATGTTCCGGAAGCCGAACTGCATAAAATTTGCCAACTCATCCCCTTAGGGAGACTGGCAGAACCGGCTGAAATAGCAGAAACGGTCTTTTTCTTAGGATCTCAAGCTAATAGTTATATTACCGGACAGCAAATTATAGTGGATGGAGGTTATGTCTCCAGATGAAAACAGAGCCACTAATTAAAATAAAATCATATCTAAAAGAGTATGAGGTGTGCTTGAGTGAAAAATTCTCATTTATAGAAGGCCTGGTCAATTTAGAACATAAGCTTTTTGTAATTGATCAAAACGTTTATAAGCTGTACAAAAATCTCCTGTTTGAGCAGATCCCGGCTGAAGATATTTTGATCATCAAAGCAATAGAAAAAAATAAAGCTATGGCACGGGCGTTGGAAGTCTGCCAGCGGATGAGTAAACTTGAAGCCAAGCGTAATGCCACTATAGTGACCATTGGCGGAGGGATTCTCCAAGATATTACGGGCTTTGCGGCTTCTATTCTCTACCGGGGTGTACAATGGATTTTTGTACCTACTACGCTATTGGCCCAGGCCGATAGTTGTATTGGCAGTAAAACCTCGCTAAATTATCTGGAGCAGAAGAACAGCTTAGGAACCTTTTATCCACCTAGCCAGGTTTATATCGATCTTGGTTTTTTAAACACGCTCACAGACACAGATTATCGTAGCGGACTAGGGGAAGTTTTGAAATTGCATATAATGCAAAATCAAGCAGGTTTCAAGGTAATTGAGCAAGGCTTAGACCAGCTACTCAACAGGAACTATGCTCTACTAAGCGACTGTATCCAAGCCTGTCTAAAATTCAAAAAGGGTTTAATTGAAGCAGATGAATTTGATTATGGCCTTAGAAGATTGCTAAATTACGGGCATAGTTTTGGCCATGCTTTAGAAAGAACATCTAATTATCAGATCCCCCATGGGCTAGGAGTAGTTATCGGTATGCTGCTTGCCAACGAGGTAGCTTATAAAAGAGGTTATTTATCCTTAGGTTTAAAAGAAGCTATCAAAATCGCGAGCTTAAAATTGCTGACTATACCCTTACAGGAAGAATATTTTGAGGTGGAGTCAATCATTGATGCTATGAAAAACGATAAAAAACGGCAGAGCGCAGATCTAACTTTAATTCTACTCCAAAACAACCATAACCTGGTCAGCATTGAGGATGTTAGTTGTCAAGAGATTAGTGAGGCCTTGCTTGAAGGTATGAGGTATCTATTATGAAGCTCTCAGATTATGTGATCTCTTTTCTCGAGGATTTAGGAATCAAAGACATCTTTTTGGTTGCTGGCGGGGGCAGTATGCATCTAGTGGATTCAGTTGGCAGGAATAAAAACATGCGCTACATCTGCAATCATCATGAACAGGCCAGTGCCATAGCTGCTGAAGGATATGCCCGCCTGAAAAATAGCCTGGGTGTAGCCCTAGTGACTACTGGGCCGGGAGGGACGAATGCAATTACCGGAGTTGCCGGGAGTTGGCTGGATTCTATCCCGGTCTTAATCCTATCCGGTCAGGTAAAATTAGCAACCTCTACTGTTGATAATCCAAGCTTGCGACAACTAGGAGATCAAGAATTAAATATTATTGACCTTGTCAAACCAATCACCAAATATGCAGTGATGGTTCAGGAAAAAAATTCAATTCGTTACCACTTGGAAAAAGCAGTTTTTTTAGCCCAAGAGGGAAGGCCTGGTCCAGTTTGGCTAGATATTCCCTTAGATGTCCAGGCTGCGGAAATAAATACCGACCAATTGCCAGAGTTCATGCCACCTGTACCTAAAGTCAGAAAAGCAGTTGATTTCCAAGTTTCCCAAATAGCCCAATTGTTAACTAAAGCCCGCCGACCACTAATTATTGCTGGAAATGGCATCCGCCTGGCTAAAGGTGAACAGGTTTTCCAGGAGCTATTGGCAAAGCTCAAAATACCAGTCATCACTGCGATCAATGGCAATGACTTGGTTAATGAAGACTATCCATATTACACCGGAAGATCAGGAATTATGGGCCAAAGAAGCGCTAATTTTGCCATGCAAAACTGTGATCTTTTGCTGAGCATTGGCTCTAGATTAATGCTGCGACAGATTAGTTATAACTACCAAGCCTTTGCCAGGGAAGCTGTGAAGGTGGTTGTAGATATTGACCTGGCAGAACTGGAGAAGAAGACGATTAACCCGGAGTTGCCTGTGGTTTGTGATGCCAAAATCTTTATGGAAAAATTACTAGCTGAAATTAGCGCTACAGAGAATTTTGCCCTTGCCTGTGAGGAGTGGAAGGAGCGCTGTAGAACCTGGCGGCAAAGCTATCCTCTCGTCTTGCCGGAACATAGAACCCAGCAAACCTACGTCAATTATTATTACTTCATGGAAAAGCTAAGCGAAAAACTTGGTCCAAATGATCATATCGTGACCACTAACGGAACTGCTAATGTAGGTACAATGCAAGCTGTAAGGCTGAAAACAGGACAAAGATTGTTTACTAATACCGGCTTGGCTCAAATGGGCTATGGCCTGCCAGCAGCGCTTGGAGCATGTGTAGCCAATGATCGGCAGCAAATTATTTGCCTTGAAAATGATGGAAGCTTACAAATGAATATCCAAGAACTGCAGACTGTAGTCCACCACCAATTTCCGATTAAAATCTTTGTGGTGAATAATGAGGGCTATTTGTCCATTAAAAGCACTCAGAAAACATATTTTCCCGATAACATTACAGCTGCCTGTCCTGCTAGTGGAGTAACCTGCCCGGATACTCTCAAAATAGCCCAGGCCTATGGGATTCCGGCGGTGAGAATTGAACAGCAGGAGCAACTGGAGGCTAAGTTAGAGTGGCTGCTGAATACTGAGGGACCTGCTATCTGTGAAATTATGATGGATCCTGACCAGGAGTTGCTTCCCAAGACAGCTTCTGAGCAAAAGCCAAATGGTGAACTGGTTTCCAAGCCGCTAGAGGATATGTATCCTTTCTTACCCAGAGCAGAGTTTGATAGTAATATGCTGATCCCACCATGGGAAGAAAATATGAACAGCAGCAAAAGTTTGGTCAGATCTTGTCCAGTTTGCTCCTATCAGAAAGGGGAAGTACTGCACAGCCAGCGTTTTACTCTACCTGAGAATTACAGCTTACCGGAAGCTTACGATGTGGTAATGTGCAACCATTGTGGTTTTGTTTTTGCAGATACGCCAGCACTTCAGCAAGATTATGATTTGTTTTACCAACAACTTTCAAAATATGAAGATAAGCAGAACTCGAGTGGCGGGGGAACTACACCCC
>CAZKEO010000241.1:0-4100 GCA_964551785.1 uncultured Eubacteriales bacterium
CCAAAAAGTTTATTAATTTCCTTCCTAGGTACAGTGTTTTTTCTGATGGCAGCCCAGTGGAAAATCAAGGGAAAAATTAGTAACTTATCCATGCTTGATGTTCTCAAAGAACAGGGGGATTAACATGAACAAGTGGACGAAACGCGGGACTATCGGACTAGTGATAGTCGTGGTCATAGCAGCAGGTTTATCTAAATTAAAAGCCACTCCAGTTGAAACAACGCCCGCTCAGAAAAAGAATGTCACCGCCACCGTAGTGGAAAAAGGTAAAATTGTCAGTACCAAGACGGTCGACATTTATAGTGAGCGCCAAGGTAATGTCAAAGCAGTATTCAAAGACACTGGAGATTTAGTCACTCCGGGCACTTTATTAGCAACACTTAATGACCAAGACTTAGTGGCCCAAATTGCCCAACTGGAAGGTGAGCTAAAGGCTATTACTGGACTTGAACGAGTTGCTCAGGCCAACCCGCTCAGTAACCATGTTAAGCAACAACAGCTAGCCATCGACCAAGCCAAGATTAGCTTAAAACAAGCTACTGCCAACTACACCCGAACTCAACAGCTTTATGCCGAGGGGGCAGTAAACGCAGCTGAGCTAGAGCTAGCGATGGCAGACCTCGAAACTAAACAAAAGGCAGTAGCACAGGCTGAAGCTGCCCTCCGGTCTCTTAAGGAGCAGAGCCAAGGTAATAGATTACAGTATCAGGGGCAGCGCGAAAGCGCCCAGGCCAGATTAACTTCACTTAAGTCTCAACTAGCAAAAACCAATATTGTTGCCGAACAGCAAGGTATCGTCTTTGCCAAAAAGATCAAGTCTGGGGACTACATCACCCCGGGAATGCTGTTATTTACGCTGGGTAATACCAATAACACCGAGATTGAAACTTATGTTAATAACAAGGATATGACTAATGTCCGGAAAGGTAATCAGGTAACCATCGCTTTCAAGGTGCCCGGTGCAGATCTGAAAGTAAGCGGTAAGATTAGGAAAATTGCCCCGGTTGCAGAGGAAAAGGTTTCTGCCCTCGGCATTATTGAGGATAAGGTCAAGGTGACCGTGAAATTACTCCAAAAACCAGCCGGGATACCATTGACCCCTGGTATGACTGTAGATGTCACAGTAGTTACCCAAGAGGCCGACCAAGTGTTGGCCATCCCCAAAGATGCTGTGTTTACCGAAAACGGCCATGATTATGTCTGGATAATTAAGCAGGGTACTGCGCAGATTGTACAGATTAAGAAAGGCATTGAGGGTGATGAGTTAGTGGAGTTAAAACAAGGCCTAGCAGAAAATGCTGTGGTGCTGTTGAACCCTCATCAAGCAGACCTGAAAGAAGGTCTGAAAGTAACACCTGCTAAATAAAAAAAGCGCCTGCCGTCCAATTTTAATTTGGGGTCTTAGTCTGAGCATGTCTTGTCCGGTCAGATACCTGTTGCCGGTCCGGAGCATTGCACGCAAGTAAAAAGAAGGTCTAAGCAAAGCTAGGCTAATAGAAATCGCTCAACTAAGTGCAACTAAGGCTTTTACCTTCGCATTTGCTCGGTACAAGCCAAGTTTTCTTTATCGACGTGGCATCGTGCCACCTCAGAGGGGCTCACCATCCGTGGTGAGCGGAGCGATTCTATTGTGACGCAGCCCTTGGAACAAGGTGACGTAGGGATGCGGGATGCCCTTGGGTGCCAGCTTTACTAAGACCTTCTAATTTTCCTTCGTGAGATGCTCCTAAACCGGAACAGGTACCAGACCTGCGCCCAATATGTAATTGCCATTAGGGGGCGTAGCGAAACTTTGAACAGAAGTTTCGCTACGCCCCTTAAACTATAGCTATTCAGCCCTCTCCTTGCACCAAAATTTTTTCTCCGCATAACTTATAGGTATTAAGGTATTTTACTGTAACTACTGCTTACAGGGGGAATAAGTATGGAACAAGCATTACTGCCCCAAAAGCAACGCTGGCAAATCCGGGGGATAGCTCTCGGCTTCCTGGTAGTTTTAATCAGTGGCTACCTATGGTATACGGACATCAAGTATGACCGCGAGTTGGATTTTGCCCGGAGCGCTTTTGAATCAGGTGATTACTCAGGTGCCGTGGAATCGTTCATGCTGGCCCTGGAGTTAAATAACCTGCCGGAGATCAGAAGGGAATATCGACTGGCTAAACAAGCTTTACATGCTACCCAAGAGGCCCAAGCTTTTTTTGCCGCTGGTGATTACACACGAGCTGGGGCAGCCTATAGTCAAGTTTTAGAAATCAACCCCAAAGACAAACAGGTAATAACTAGCTTATCCTCCAGTAAAGCATTGTCTGAAATGCGAAAACAAGTAGCTACTTCCTACTATTTTGTCTATCCCTTCTTAAAATACCGTTACAAGCCAGTAATGCAAAATATGAATGACCTGTTGTCCAGGCAGAAGTTTGACGCAGCTTCTAAAAGCAGTATTGCTGTGATAAAAAGTGAGTTGGAAGGTAATCAAATTGCCTTCGCCTTCAAGTCTGCTCCCGATATGACCCAGGTGCATGACCTCCTGATGGCCTCCGTTAACAGCTTGCGCCAATCCATCAGCATTGCCGAGACAGCACTTAATGAAAATAAACCTGTGCCTTCCGCAGCTCAGATCAACTTTGGCACAGCTCAACTCCAGTACCGGGATTTTGTTGCCAAGTATAATGAGTTGCTGGCACAGTATTCCGAAGATAGACTGGAACTTCTCCAACCATAGTTGACAGATAGAAAAAGAACTGCTCATCACATCAAGGGAAAAGGGTTGTTCATTTGCTACTATGCAAATGAACAACCCTTTTTAGATAAAACCTTACTAATGAAAGGCTCGCCAAAAACTGCCCCGCACATCAATAATCCCCATTATTGTAGCAAAGGGTATTTTAAATGTAGGAAAGCCTGCCGCATAAGGAGCAATTTCATAGGGAAAGAAGTAGATAGACAGAATATGCTCTGATACATAAAAGGGCTGGTCTGGTTTAATCCCATTGTACGTATCCGGGAAAACATAAGAATATTCCGGATTGTTTTTTATCTGGTCTCCGATGATATCACTGAGTACCTGGACATAATTGCTCCCTGGCTTAAACAAATTTTTTAGCTGATAAAAACTGCCACTAACCAGATCTACATGAGGGTAAATTTCTGAAGGCATACCATGGGCAGCACCAAATGGGAAGCGGTAGCTGCTCAGCTCAAAAACCACTAGATTCTTGCGATAAAATTCAATCGAAAAATCGCCAACAAAGTTGTACTCCAACTGGATATTGCTTTTTACCGGCACAACCTGGGACAATTCTGCCAACCTTTTATTCGCGGCCTTCTGAGCCTTTTGATCTGTCATACCCTCAATCTGCGGGTAATAGACAAGGTAATCCTTATTTGGTCTGTACTGTTCTTCTCTTACCCGGTATTGACTGTTTAGAATTATTAGGGTCTGCTGCTGCCAGACCAGACTCCCGCTAGGAGTATAATAAGATAGGCGGTAGTCTATATTTGCTTTAACCAGTGCTCCCACAAAGGTTAAGGTCCCACTACCTTTGACGATAGGCAGATTTTTGGTCACTTTTCCCCTTTGATCAATAAAAAAAGTCCTCTGCCCGTCAGTAGCTGAAGCATAACCCTCCTGGTAGGAGTTCACGCTGGTGAAGATAAAATCAGTGAGCAATTTACCCTCAATATTGGCTATAGCATACCTTGACCCTATATAGGGCATTTTCGCATCTAAGGCCTTCCCTACCGCAACCCTACTTTCTCCCAAATAGAGCAAATCGTTATACTCCGGTTTAATCAGGAAGTTGCCCTTTTGATCAATTAGGCCGTACTTGTTAGTTATATAATCAGCAGAAGTATTAACAATTGCCCTACCTTCCTTGAAAGGAGTAGTGCTAGAGTACTGTGGTGGCAAGATCACTCTACCTTGTTCATCTATATAGCCATATTTGCTCTCGAAATCTGGGGTGAGTTTAAAGGCTAGCAAGCCTTCTCCCAGATTCCCCACAAAACCATACTCATATTTTACTATCGTTTCGCCGTTTCTTCCGATTAGTGCATATTCATTTTCATTAATTTGGACCACTGCCTTGCCACCAGTA
>CAZKEO010000242.1:0-4099 GCA_964551785.1 uncultured Eubacteriales bacterium
CGCTGCTCCTACCAGCATAGCTGCGCCTTTGCCTCGGTTCTCTTCTAAAACTATGGTTTTGGCGCCTGCTGAACTGGCAACAACCGCCGTATTATCATAACAGCCATCACAAACCACAATAACTTCGGCAATATCCCTGTTTAAGCAGGCAACTCTAACAACACTAGCAATGGTTTGCTCTTCGTTATAAGCCGGAATAATGACAGCTATTTTCATCCTAATTCCCCCTTGAACGATACTTGGAATTATTTTAGTATATTCCCAAGATATCCAATTCATGAGGGTCGCATACATTCCAGCTTTTTAGCTGGTATTTAGAGGCTTAACAGATCAGCTACCACTTTGGCTGCTTCATCTACTAGCGGTGTATAGGTTTGGCCATCCCAACGTCTCCGCAATTCAACAGTACCTTCTTCGATATTCTTAGGACCAATGGTAATCCGGAAGGGATACCCGATTAAATCTGCGTCTTTAAATTTAACTCCTGGGCGCTCATTACGGTCATCAAGAATAACATCCACACCTAGTGCTGATAACTGTTGATAGATTTGTTCTGCAATTGCCATTTGTTTGGTATCTTTATTGCTAACCGGAACAATGATTACTTGATAAGGAGCAATGCTAATCGGCCATATGATGCCGTTTTCATCATAATTTTGCTCAATTGTTGCTGCCATCGTCCTGGTTACACCGATCCCATAACAACCCATTACTAGTTCGCGGCTTTTGCCATTTTCATCTAAGAACTTAGCCTTTAGGGCATTGCTATATTTCGTTCCCAGTTTAAATACTTGGCCCACTTCAATCCCTTTAGCTGCTTTAAGGGGTGTTTTGCATTTAGGACAGGGTTCACCTACTTCTACCACACGAAGATCTGCTACCACGTCCGCAGTGAAGTCTCTACCGTAATTGACATTAGCAAGGTGGTAACCAGTCTGATTAGCCCCGCAAACACCATTAGCCAGTAGTGCTACTTCTAAGTCAGCTACTACCAAGAAGAGTTCAGCTCTTTGGGCTTTGGGATTGCTTTTAGGTAAACCCCTTGGCCCTGTATAGCCTGGTTCAGCGTTAGTGATGGACTGGATGGCCAGATCATCAGCTAACTGAAGTTCTAGAACCTCACAAGCTTTTTGCAATTTGACCTCATTGAGGGTTCGGTCTCCCCTGATTAGAGCAGCAACTAAACCCTTTTCCGTTTGGTAGATCAAGGTTTTAATAGTTTTATTGGCTGGAACCTGCAGAAAGTTACATACTTCCGCGATAGTCTTCGTTGCTGGAGTTGCAATTTCTTGGAGATCATGTACAGGCTCAGCAACCTTATCTGGAGCTACAGCTTCAGCTTTCTCCACGTTAGCAGCATATTCACATTGCTCACAATATACAATATCTGCTTCGCCGGATTCTGCTATCACCATGAACTCATGGGTATTACTACCACCAATTGCGCCAGAATCAGCTTCTACAGCTCTGAATTTCAGGCCACAGCGGTTAAATATTCTTGTATAAGCTTCATACATTTTATTATAAGTATCATCGAGGCCAGCTTCATCTCGGTCAAAGGAATAAAGGTCTTTCATCACAAATTCTCTGCCACGCATTAAACCAAAGCGGGGGCGGCGCTCATCCCGGTACTTATTGGCAATTTGATATAACAGCAAAGGGAGTTGTTTGTATGAATGAACTTCTCCTCGTACTAAATCTGTGATAATTTCCTCATGGGTTGGCCCTAAAGCAAAATCGCGACCATGACGATCTTTCAAGCGAAAGAGCTCGTCCCCATAAACATTCCAACGACCAGATTCTAACCATAACTCGGCTGGCTGGATGATAGGCATGGTGATTTCTTGGCCACCCTTTCGATCCATTTCTTCGCGGATGATATTATTTATCTTACGAAGCACCTTTTGGGCTAGTGGCAAATATGTATAGACCCCAGTGGTAGATTTTCTGATGAAACCCGCTCTTAATAACAGTTGATGGCTAATTACTTCGGCTTCTGCAGGAATTTCCCGCAGGGTAGGCGCTAACAATTGTGAAGCACGCATATTCAATAAACTCCTCCTTATCAATCCTATAAATGAGCTAATTCTTCTAATAAAGCGCTAACTAAGTCTTCTTCTTTAACCTTACGGATAATTTCACCTTTTTTAAATAAGAGCCCGACACCTTTGCCTCCGGCAATTCCGATGTCTGCTTCACGTGCCTCTCCTGGTCCATTGACAGCACAGCCCATTACAGCTACCTTTATAGGCTTGTCTACCTCGAGTAATTTTGCTTCTACCTGTTCGGCAATGCTAATGAGATCAATTTCACATCTTCCACACGTAGGACAGGAGATTAAGGTTGCTCCTTTTTGACGTAAGCCTAGTACCTTTAAAATTTCATAACCTACTCTTACTTCGTGGATGGGATGTCCAGTCAAAGAAACTCGGATAGTATCGCCAATACCTTCTGCCAGTAATGTACCGATCCCAACGGCAGATTTAATGGTCCCGGCGGTAATCGTTCCGGCTTCTGTGACACCAACATGGAGAGGGTAGTCAACTTTTTGGGTCAATAGCCGATAAGCTGCTAACATTAAAGGTACGTCTGAGGCTTTTAACGATATTTTAATTAAGTCATAGTGGTGTTTTTCTAACAACTTAACATGCTGTAATGCACTTTCAACCATCGCTTCTGGCGTAACATGACCGTACTTAATCAGTAGTTCTTTCTCTAATGAGCCTGCATTTACCCCGATCCTGATCGGAATATTTTTCTCCTTGGCTAGCTCAACAACTACTTTCACCTTTTCAGCTGACCCGATATTGCCAGGGTTAATCCGCAGGCCATCCACCCCGTTATTCAACGCTAGTAAGGCTAGTTGGTGGTCAAAATGAATATCTGCTATTAAAGGAATCTCAATTGCTTGTTTGATCGCCTTTAAGGCCATGGCGGCTTCGGTGTCTGGAACTGCCACCCTAATTATTTCACAACCAGCTTTCGTCAATTGCTGAATCTGTTCTACCGTAGCTGGGACATTTCTTGTATCAGTATTGGCCATTGATTGCACTGAAATCGGCGCCCCACCGCCAATAGCAACCGACCCTAACTGTATTCTTTTCGTTGCCTGTTGTGTCAATTTTTTTCTCTCCTTACTTGAACAACAAGTTAATATCATTAAAAGTAACGAAAACCATCAATAAAAGTAGTAATCCAAAGCCCACCATGTGGACCATGTTTTCTTTTTCAGGGTTAACTGGCTTACCTCTTACGGCTTCCCATAGCAAAAACAATATCCTGCTACCGTCTAAGGCCGGGATTGGGAACAGGTTAAATAAACCAAGGTTGATACTTAAAACAGCGGCCAGATAAGTTAAATTCATCAGTCCACTCTTGGCTGCTTTCCCGATTTCCATGGTTATTCGCACAGGACCACCTAATTGTTCTGTTGGTATTTCTTGACTAAACATTTTTGCTACATAGCTAGCAATCAAGCCGGTAAATTTAGCCGTATAGGCCGTTCCCATTTTTAAAGAAGCAACTAAGCCTTGTTTTACTAGCTGTGGTTCAGTTGGTTTAATTCCAATCATACCGACCCCTGTTGTAGGGTCTAGTTTGGGTGTAATCGCCAGTATTTGTTGACTTCCATTGCGTTCGATTATAAATTGCAGATTTTTTTGTTTATTTTTTTGGATTATTTTAACCAAATCTTCCCACTGACTTACTTTTACATTGTCTACAGCCAGTATTTTGTCCCCAACTTTAAGTCCGGAAGCAATTGCTGGTGTGTCTTTTAAAATACTACCAATTTTAGTTGAAACCACTGGAACTCCACTGAGCATAAAAATCGCAGCAATTAAAAAAATAGCTAACACAAAATTCATTAATGGCCCGGCCGCAATTACTGCAATGCGTTGCAATATTGTTTTGGCAGCAAAGCCCCGTTGCGGGTAAAGTGCAACATCCTGACCATCTGCACCCGCCTCATTTTCATCTTCTCGCTGATCCATCCCAGCCATTCTCACAAACCCGCCTAGTGGGATAGCCCGCACATTATATTTAGTCTCGCCCTTTCTAAAGCCAAACACCCTAGGACCAAAACCCAAGGAAAATTCAT
>CAZKEO010000243.1:0-4084 GCA_964551785.1 uncultured Eubacteriales bacterium
TGATCCAACTGTTATCGTTCATCATGATACCACCACCATGAACTTCATGATACCAACCCGTCCCGGTAGTTCTTGATCTAAACCAACGATCAGCATAAACCTCTGTGTTGCCAATAAAGTCACCCTGGACAACCATGCCTCCATGGGCGGTAATGTTTTTAGCTCTAAAGCTCTCATACCCATTGCCTGGATTATTAACTATTTCTATCCAGCCATCAGAGCCTAAAACTATTTGAGACGCTACTTTTCCTGGCCAATGAAATCCAATACTAGGCTTTAAGTCATTACTGGAAGAGCGAACCTCTATAGTCGACCCAGTGTAGGCAGCAGAAGTATTCCCCGCAAACACAGCGCTGCCAAAATCCCATTCATTATGTAACAATCGCTTCCACACCGAACGGGTACCATTGTCTCCATTAAGCGTCCTAAAAGCCAAAGGAGAAGATCCATTATAGGCACTATTTAACTGTATACCGTAACTTGAACCGAATTGTCCTAAATACCCTGCGAAAGGAGCATTGACTGCGTAAGTAAATGAAGATGTATTCCAGTCAACGGTATCGGCATCTACTCCAAAAATAGCATTCTCTTGGTGGAATTTCCCCCCTTTGTTCAGCTTTAGGAGGTTATACATGCTAGACTCATTACCTGGTCGGTACCGACTCCCAACTGAATCCCACACCATTGCATATAGAGGGGTTCCTGAGAATACATCACCAAAATATTCAAGTCCGGCCCATTTAGTTGTATTGGAAACACTAAAGTTTGCCGGATTGTAAACACTGGCCTGTCCTGCTCCATTACCTCCCCACAACCAGAGGGGTTGCTCCCCACCTATATTGCCTGTCCATGCAAAAGACATAAGTTCAGATCCGTTATCAACTTTATTAGTCATTGCGGACCTGCCAGATATACTATTTGCTATAGTTGAACCATTATTTACATCAAGAAAATCCTGTGTTCCTGCTTTCCCGGCAGCGCCCCACTTGTTCGTAACAGAATTGTATAACATTGAATATAATGGAGCATTAGCCAATGCTCCTTCATATCCATTTGCTGCCCACAGCGTAGCATTCTCTGCTGTCGTAGCTGTTGCAGCATTACCTGTGGTATTAGCTCCTATAGTTTGGCCGGCAGCTAATTTCGGATCAACAACAGTATTTACTCTGGCCGTAGTATGGTACAAATTAATCCCTTCTGTGATATCCGAAGTGGTCAGGTTTACGTTTCCAATTTTACCATTTACACTTTGAACAGCACTATCCGGCGTTAGAAGCTCTTGCCAATTACCTAAAGCAGAAGCAGGCGATGCAGTAAGAATAAACGACTTACTAAGGTCAGTTCTAACCGCAACATCCCCCTTATCCGCGCCCACAATACTTAACATTGCATCCTGAGAGGCAACTGCAAAAGTTTCAGAAATAGCCAAAGCAGGAATCTGGCTATTTGGCACTTTACCATCGGCTCCTAATGAGGCATATCCATTGTTTACTCCCTTTTCTGATTTGGATTGAAATGAAGTCAAATCAGACTTCAGAGCAACCACAGTTTCATCTATGCTGATTGTTCTGTCAATGGTTAAATTACCACCACCTTTTAATCCCTGCCCGGTATTGATCAAGGTAGATTGCTTCGCTTTTTCATCCAGGTTTGCATTCACATATTGAAGGTCTGCTTTTGTATTCAGCGCAGATTGAGTGGCCGATGAGATTGGCTTGTCTACATCTGACGTGTTGTCTGCATTCCCTAAACCAATATTGGCCTTAGTTAGACTTCCTTTTATCGCCAATTCACCACTTTCTTTTGGAAGGGTATATACATAGTGATCACTTTGATTCAGTGGATTTTTTAGTACACTTGCAAATCCATCCTTCACTAAGGAAAGCTCTGTTGCACTGATCTGCATAAAAGTCTTCGCACCAGTGATGTTTTGATCACCAGTGGTATGCACCACACCATTATTATTTTGCTCCATACGGTCACGAAGTCGCTTAATGAGTTCCCGTAATTTCACACCTTGTGTTTTATTCAATGCCGGATTGTAAGCCTCAGCTGATTTTATAATTTCATCGATATAAGCGTCATCGATAAATGAGATTTCTGCCATAATTTATTTTTTTATAAGTTGATTTGAATTGCAAAAAATGGATTATTTATTTTGCGTTTTGTCGATAAAGACGTGCCTTCTGAAGGCACAATTTCAACACTAAAGAAAGCATAACAAGAAGCCTTGGGAGAGGGATTATTCTCCCCTCTTATCGATATCCCAGGCTAATCTTAGTGTCTAATCAATAATTTTAATGTTTAAAAGCAAAAGAGGTACTGTTATGCTTGTACCAGTTGGATTAAATGCGGTTATGCGCATATCTCCGATCGAATCTATTCTGGCGGTAAATACTAACCCCAGAGGACAATTTTCCGGTATTCCAACTAAAATACCACTACCAACAGAACCAGGTACATATCCATAATTTGCCGTTGAGTATGCTCCCGCTGCTATAGAACCACCGAAATTACCATTTACTGTACGCGTGTATACATTTGGTATATTTAAACCAGCTTTAACAGATGGCAGTGTATGAAGACGGGCTACTCCGTTTGTACTATCATACCCTAAAATTCCGTCCGGGGCCGTAACGGCTGGCGTAGAAAAGTTGGCACCTAAAGAACCCCATAGTGTGGAATTACCTGATGTACCAGCATTTCCCCTTGTGTTTGCATCTATTGTTGATCCTGAAGCTAATCTCTGTTCCACATAATTTTTGTTCACTACATGTGTGCCATCTGTAGGAGCGTTACTATTAATGATGTGACCTGGAATACTTAAGTCAATGGTACCTCTAGGAACACTTAGGATAATATTAGAGGATGGATCAACTAATGCAAAATCATATAGTGTCCCGGTTTTAGTTCCTATAAGAGTACCCATTTGATTGTGATTAAACAACTGCCCCTTATTTAGCATATAATCAGTATCAGTTCCATCTCCTAAAATCAGGTTTTTCCCTACACTTAAATTACTACTGGCAACCACACTATTAGAAGCCGTTAGATTCATATAACCGGAACCTACTCCTCCACTAGTCATATCAATTGATACATCATCTGTGCCGTTGACAGAGCCATAATAACCAAGTTGTACAGCACTAGCCTTTAATTCTAATGCGGAGGATGCACTCGGACCATACCAATTTTGTATACTTGTGTTACCTGTTGATGCTGAAATTTCTACTCCCTGCTTATCACTTTCGTTGGTGTAGAAGTCACCTAAGAATAGTTTTTTATTTAGGGCATTACTCCCTCTTTCTAAAATACTTTGTAAAGTCTCACCACCGGAGGGCATTCCTAAAGCGGTCTGAGCTTGAGATACGGTACTAAGCCTGCCGACCCCTGACTTCATAGTCATGAAGAAATCTGGTGAGGTTTCTGTCCCGGAATAATCATTACCATATCCATTCCACAGGGCTGATGTACTCGCTGTAGCAGCATTTCCCGTAGTGTTTGCTTCTATTGTTTGACCTGCTGCCAACTTTGGATCAACAATTGTATTTACCCTAACGGTCGTGTGGTATTGGTTTGTACCTTCTATAATATCTGTTGTAGATAAACTAACATTTCCAACTTGCCCATTAACAGAAGTTACAGTGCTTGCAGGGCTTAAAAGTTCCTGCCAATTTGATAACGTAGAAGCAGGTAAATTCTGGAGAATGAAAGATTTACGAATATCGGTTCTTACAGCAACATCACCCTGATCAGCTCCTGTGACTGCCAGCATCGATGTCTGGGAATCAACAACAAATGTTTCGGATATTGCCAAAGCCGGAATCTGTGAATTAGGGACTTTACCATTTGCGTCTAATGAGGCATAACCGTTTGCAGTTCCCTTTTCTAATTTCAGCTGACAGGCCCCCAGAGCAACCTGCGCTGCTAAGGACAATGGTCTTTCCGCATCAGAAGTATTGTCAACGTTTCCCAGACCAAGATCAGTCTTCGTCAGGCTTCCCTTTACAGCCAGTTCTCCGCTTTCTTTGGGCAATGTGTAAACATAATTCTGAGCCTGATTTGATGGGTTCCTTAGTACATT
>CAZKEO010000244.1:0-4065 GCA_964551785.1 uncultured Eubacteriales bacterium
TATTCCGGCAGTGATGGCAGCCCGTACCAGATTAGCGAAAGCCGCTGGTAGAAAAATCATGGAATTAGTTGCGAAGGATATTAAGCCGTTAGATATCATGACTCCGGCTGCTTTTGACAATGCGCTGTCTGTAGATATGGCAATGGGCTGTTCTACTAACACCATTCTCCATTTACCAGCGATTGCTTATGAAGCAGGAGTAACTTTAGAATTAGACAAGGTCAACCAGGTTGGCGCTAAGACACCGCATCTTTGCAAATTAGCTCCTGCTGGTACTCATCATATTGAAGACCTCGATGCTGCTGGCGGAATTCCCGCAGTGATGTTGGAACTGAGTCAGAAGGGTCTGATAAACCTTGACCAAATGACTGTGACCGGACTAACTGTCGGGGAAAACCTGGCCAAGGCTAGAGTTTTGGATCGGGATGTAATTCGCAGTGTAGAGGAGCCCTATAGCCAGACCGGCGGCTTGGTAGTGCTGAAAGGCAACCTCGCACCTGATGGTGCGGTAGTTAAAAAGGCTGCTGTGGCACCGGAAATGCATCAACATACTGGACCTGCCCGGGTATTTGCCTCGGAAGAAGAAGTATTTGAGGCGATTATGGCGCAACAGATTAAAAAAGGTGATGTTATCGTAATCCGCTATGAAGGTCCCAAGGGTGGTCCAGGGATGCGTGAGATGCTATCCCCGACTGCTGCCATTGCCGGGATTGGCTTAGATAAAGAGGTAGCCCTAATTACTGACGGACGTTTCTCGGGTGCTACGCGGGGAGCCTCAATTGGGCATGTTTCTCCTGAGGCAGCCGAAGGTGGCCCGATTGCTTTAGTTCAAGAGGGTGACCTCATCAAAATCGACATCGAAAAATGTACGTTAGACCTACTCGTCAGTGAGGAAGAACTTACTACTAGGCGTGCGAGCTGGCAACCACTTGCTCCCAAAATCAAGTCAGGTTACCTAGCTAGATATGCTAAACTGGTAACTTCAGCTAGTACTGGGGCAGTCTTAAAGGTCGATTAACAACACAAGGGAGGGTAAGGTAAATGAAACTTAGAGGGGCCGAAATTCTGGTCAAGAGTTTAGAAGCCGAAGGTGTGGATACCATTTTTGGTTATCCGGGTGGCCAGGTTTTGAACATCTATGATGCTCTATATGATTGTAACTTAAATCATATTTTAACCAGACATGAACAGGGTGCTGCCCATGCGGCAGATGGTTATGCTCGGGCTACAGGAAAGCCGGGCGTGTGCCTAGCCACTTCTGGTCCAGGAGGAACCAACTTAGTTACCGGCCTCGCCAATGCCTATATGGATTCCATTCCAATGGTGGCCTTTACTGGTCAGGTGGGAACTGCCTTTCTAGGCAAGGATTCTTTCCAAGAAGCTGATATTACAGGCATTACCTTACCGATTACTAAGCATAACTACTTGGTTAAAGACGTCAAGGATCTGTCTCGGGTCATTAAAGAAGCCTTCTATATCGCCACTACTGGACGTCCTGGCCCTGTTTTAATCGATGTACCGAGTGATGTTTCCGCTAATATCCATGAGTTTGAGTATCCTGAAACGGTTAACTTAAGAGGATATCAACCTTATGTTGAAGCCTCGCAAGACCAAATTAATGAAGCAGCCCAAGCGATTGCTGCTGCTCAAAGACCAGTTATCTACGCTGGTGGAGGTGTGATTTCTGCTAATGCCAGCCCCGAACTGAAGCAATTGGCAGACCTGACCGTAGCACCTGTCACTACCACCTTAATGGGTAAAGGTTGTTTCCCAGAAGATCATCCACTTTCTTTGGGAATGATTGGGATGCACGGCACTTCCTATGCGAACTATGCCGTTAGTGAATGTGATCTAATAATCGCTGTAGGGGCCAGATTTAGCAATCGGGTAACTGGTAATGTAGCAAAATTTGCTCCTGAGGCAAAAATTATCCATATTGACATAGATCCAGCGGAAATTGGGAAAAATGTCCGCGTAGACATTCGGGTGGTAGGAGATTTGAAAAATGCCTTAACTCGCCTAGTGGAACGGATTTCTGCTAAGCTGGCTACCGAATGGCAAGATAAAATTGCCTTGTGGAAAAAGGAATTTCCGCTGTCGTATAAGCAAGATTGTGGTTTGAAGCCACAATACGTAATCGAGCAAATTAGCGATTTAACTCGTGACAAAGATACTAAAATTTGCACTGAAGTTGGTCAGCATCAGATGTGGGCTTCCCATTACTATACCTCAACTAGACCTCGTTCCTTTATTACTTCAGGGGGATTAGGGACCATGGGTTATGGTTTTCCAGCTTCGATAGGAGCTCAAGTGGGCTGTCCTGATGCTACCGTCTTTAATATTGCCGGAGACGGCAGTATCCAAATGAACATTCAGGAACTAGCTACCGCTGTCCAGTATGAGCTACCTGTCAATGTTGCCATCTTAAATAATGGTTATCTAGGAATGGTCCGGCAGTGGCAGGAACTGTTCTATAAGGGCCGTTACAGCAGTGTCGATTTATCCAGCTCTCCTGACTTTACCAAAGTGGCAGAGGCCTATGGAGCAGAAGGAATTAAGGTAACTGAAGTCGCCCAGGTTAGGCCGGCTTTAGAACAAGCCATCGCCTCTAGCAAACCGGTATTCCTAGACTTCATTGTCGAAAAAGAAGAAAATGTTTTCCCCATGGTACCTCCCGGGGGAACCCTGAACAAAATGATTGGAGGTTAAGCCATGCGACATACATTAGCCGTTGTGGTAGAAAACAACCCAGGTGTGTTGACCAGAGTTGCAGGACTTTTCAGTAGACGAGGTTTTAATATTGAAAGTTTAGCAGTCGGTCGCACTGAGAATCCCCGACTGTCTCGGATGACCATTGTAGTCGAAGGTGATGACCTGATTATCGAACAGGTCACTAAGCAGTTGCATAAACTAGTAGATGTCATTAAAATAAGTGATATCACCTCTGAAGAATATGTAGACAGAGAATTAATGCTAATCAAGGTCAATTCCGCTGACCAGACCCTGCGAGCGGAAATCATGCAGATCGTTGACATCTTCCGGGCTAGAATAGTTGACATTGGTCGCAAATCACTGACTATAGAAGCAACGGGAGATGAAGGCAAAATAAATGCTTTGGAGCTATCCCTTCGACCTTTTGGGATTAGGGAAGTAGTGCGTACTGGTAAAATCGCCATGCTTCGGGGCCAAAAATCCACATCGATGGAATCTAAGGAGGAAGAATAAAAATGGTTAAATGTTATTACAATGAGGATGCTGATTTAAATTTATTAAAGAACAAGACGGTGGCTGTTATCGGTTATGGTAGCCAGGGGCATGCCCAGGCTCAAAACCTGAAGGATAGCGGAATTAACGTAGTAGTGGGCCTACGCACAGGCAGTCCTCGTTGGGCTGAAGCAGAAGAAGCTGGATTAAAAGTAGCTACTGTCAGTGAAGCTGCCCAGCAAGGTGATATCATCCAAATCCTAACTCCAGACGAGACTCAAAGGGCTACATATTTAGCTGATATTGCTCCTCATTTAACAGAAGGAAAAGCCTTAATGTTCTCACATGGCTTTAATATTCACTTTGGACAAATCGTTCCCCCAGCTAATGTGGACGTATTCTTGGCAGCTCCTAAGAGCCCGGGTCACATGGTGCGCCGGATGTATGAGCAGGGAGCTGGTGTTCCTGGACTGATTGCTATCCACCAGGATTATACTGGTAAAGCGAAAGACATTGCGCTGGCCTATTCTCGTGGAATTGGCTGTACTCGGGCAGGAGTATTTGAGACTACCTTTAAAGAAGAAACTGAAACTGACCTGTTTGGTGAGCAAGCAGTACTCTGTGGTGGTGCCTCTGAGCTAGTGAAGGCAGGTTTCGATACCTTAGTAGAAGCTGGTTATGCTCCTGAAATGGCATATTTTGAGTGTCTCCACGAGCTGAAGCTGATTGTTGACCTGATGTATGAAGGCGGCCTAAGCTACATGCGTTATTCCATCAGTGATACTGCTCAGTACGGTGATTTCACAATTGGCAAGCGGATCATTACTGACGAAACTCGCAAAGAAATGAAAAAAGTGCTCA
>CAZKEO010000245.1:0-4061 GCA_964551785.1 uncultured Eubacteriales bacterium
CATCCAACCCTGTCGACGCGGCGTCCTGCCGCCGACAGGGCGTGCAAACATCGTGCACCGACCGGCATAAGTGCGACTAAGCCTTGAGCCTACGCACCATGTGCTTGACTCAAGCCAGTCTTCTTTATTTGCACGGGATGAGTTTATTGCCCAGCTACACTAAGAGCTACAGCGCCTCAAACTAAATCGCACCTAAACCGGAACAGGTACCCGCCCTGGTATAAATTCAGGCATGCTCTAATGGACCGCATAGGAAATTGGACTGGGCTACATTATACTGTCTCAGCTCTGCAAGATGATTTGTATCTAAAGGACAACAAAGAAAAATGACATGCGAGTGATTAGCAGGTAGTTAAACTATAATAGAATTTTATTAAGTGTTTATTGCTAATAAAAAAAACTTATTTGAATGATTAGTATTTAATATATATAATGCTTGTGTATAATACTTTTTTGAAACCACTTTATTTTATAGAGTGGATTATCTTTATGTCGACCGGATCGGAGGAAGGTAATGATTACTGCAGGTATTGACGTCGGCTCCAGTGCAGCTAAAGCAGTTATTTTTGATGGCAAGGTGCTGAGCTGGATAGTAATCCCAACCGGCTGGAATCCCAAAGAAGCTGGGACTCTGGCGTTTCAGCAAGCACTGGCAAAAGCTGAACTGTCTAGCAGCCAAGTTACTCGGATCATTGGTACTGGGTATGGACGTATTTCGTTACCTTTTATCGATCAAAAAGTCACGGAAATCACCTGTCATGCTAAAGGGGCAGCCTACCTATTTCCTAACACTAGGACGGTCATTGACATCGGGGGACAGGACTGCAAAGTTATCTCCCTGAATGAAAAGGGCTCAGTGCTTGATTTTGTGATGAATGATAAGTGTGCTGCCGGTACAGGCCGATTTTTGCAGGTGATGACTGGAGTGCTGGACATGACCTTGGCAGAGCTTGGAGCAGAGGCAGAAAGCACAGCCACCAAAGACAGCCAAGACAGCAAATACAGCCAAGACCGCCAAGAGGGCAAATACAGTGAAGAAGATATAGATCGCATAAAGCCAGTAGGACGCGTGGAGCCAGTAATTATTAACAGCATGTGCACTGTCTTTGCAGAATCAGAAATAATTGGTTTGTTAGCCCAGGGGGTGCCCAAAGCAGCAATTGCGAGTGGAATTATTAACTCTATTGCCAATCGAATCAAAAGCTTAACAGGACGGGTTGCTTGTCGGGATGAAATTACCTTCACTGGCGGGGTTGCATTAAATCCAGCTATTTGTAGGCAACTGAGTACAGAGCTGGGTCTACACTTTAATATCCCAGTTGAACCACAGATTATTGGAGCTTTGGGAGCTGCTATATTAGCTCAGGGATAAGCGGAAAATATTAATGGGGAGGTTTTTGGTAATGAGACCAAAAATGTTGGAAGCCTTTGATGGCTTAAGGGAACGGAACATCATTGTAGCTAAAGAGGCCAAGGAAGCCGGGGAAAAAATTGTCGGTATGTACTGTGTTTTCTCGCCTCAGGAGTTAATTGTAGCTGCTGGTGCTCATCCCATTACCTTATGTGGGACCAAGCAGGAGCCGATTGCAGCCGCAGAGAAAGTATTGCCTCGTAATTTATGTCCTTTAATTAAATCCAGCTACGGTTTTGCCGCAACAGATACTTGTCCGTATTTTCACTTTGCGGACCTCTTAATTGCTGAAACTACCTGTGATGGCAAGAAAAAGATGTATGAGCTGATGGCAGAATATAAGCCCATGCAAATCCTGCAATTGCCTCAGACCCAAGAAGGGCCGGAAGCTATGGAATTATGGCTGAAAGAAGTGGCTAAAACCAAAGCCAGATTGGAAACTGAGTTCGGGGTAGAAATTAGCGACGAAAAACTGCGGGAGGCTATTAAATTAGTCAATCGGGAACGGCGAGTGCTGAAGGAATTGCATGCACTGTGCAAACATCGTCCTGCACCCCTTACAGGTTTAGAATTGCTTACAGCCATCTGGTTAAAAGGCTTTAATATTCAAAAAGAAAAAGGTATTAAGATGGTCGAAGACTTAATTGCAGAAGTGAAGGAACTGATGGCTCAAGGGATATTTCCAGTTTCAGAATCTGCCCCGCGGATACTTGTAACCGGTGTACCGGTAGGCATAGGTTCGGAGAAGGTTATTCGGCTGATTGAAGAATGTGGTGGCAGTGTAGTCGTGTTGGAGAACTGCTCCGGATATAAGCCGTTGGATGTTTTGGTAGATGAGTCAGCAGCTAAAGATCCCCTGGTAGCGATTGCTGAGAAGTATTTGTCCATTCCCTGTTCCTGTATGTCTCCTAACGAAGGACGTTATGAGTTAGTAAGCCGTTTAGCCCAGGAGTATCAAGTAGATGGGGTAGTAGATATTACTTGGATTGGCTGTCATACCTACAACATTGAATCCTACTCTCTGAAAAAAGCTTTACAGGAACAATTAAATTTGCCATTTTTGCAGCTGGAAACTGATTACTCTAGCTCAGATGTGGAACAATTGAAAGTGCGGATTGAAGCCTTTTTAGAGATGTTGAGATAAAATTCTGCTTGCTTATAAAACTTATTGAAATATCTAGAAAAAAATGGTAAGATAAAATTACTAAAACAAAATACTCACAGTATGAGTTTTCTGTCCAACTGGACAGGAATTAAAAGGGAAGTCAGTGTAAATCTGACGCGGTCCCGCCACTGTATTAGGGAGCGGCCTCATAAAATGCCACTGGGCTTTAATGCTTGGGAAGGCTTTGAGGAAGTGATGATCTTAAGTCAGGAGACCTGCTCATTCTAGGACTACCACTATTGACCTACGACGGATAGGCAGGTACTTTTTTTATTTTAGTCCCGTGTTGACTAAGACTAAGAAACCCTCTGCTTCTATCTGGGCAGAGGGTTTTAATTGTGGTGTGGAGTGCAGAGCAAACAAGAAGAGGGTCGAAAGTCTGCCGCTATGCCGATGTCAATTTCCGAAAGATGTTTATTACTCCAAATGAGGAGGTAAAGCTATGTTCAAAATAAGAAGTATTACTTTAATTGCCGCATACATAGTTATCGTAAATTATGTTTTCCCCCAAAATGCCTATGCCATGCATATTATGGAAGGCTTTTTGCCGGTCAAATGGGCTGGATTTTGGTTGGCTGTAAGCTTGCCATTTTTATTCTTTGGGATCCGGTCTATTCAAAGTTCACTGCAAAATAAGCCTAACCTAAAAATGTTATTAGGGCTGGCTGGTGCTTTTGCCTTTGTGCTGTCAGCTTTGAAGATTCCCTCGGTAACGGGTAGTTGTTCTCATCCTACAGGAGTAGGACTGGGTGCAATTATGTTCGGACCCACTGCAATGACTGTTCTCGGAAGTATTGTCCTGATCTTCCAGGCGGTACTTTTGGCCCACGGTGGAATAACTACCTTAGGTGCCAATACCTTTTCCATGGCAGTGGTGGGTCCCTTTGTCTCGTATGGAATTTATAAAATACTCCAAAAGTTGGGAGCTCCGCTTTGGCTGTGTGTATTTATGGCGGCTGCTTTAGGTGACCTTATCACCTACTGTACTACCGCTTTGCAGTTAGCGCTGGCCTTTCCGGCCCAAAGTGGAGGTTTTTTGGTCTCCTTTGCTAAGTTTTTAGGAGTTTTTGCCGTAACCCAGCTTCCTCTAGCAATTAGTGAAGGCCTGTTGACAGTAGTAGTTTTTAATATGCTGGCAGCCTATAATAAGCGTGAACTTCAGGAGTTAGAAGTGCTTTCTGGGGAGGTGTCCGCATGAGCAAGGGTACCAAAAACCTTGTTGCGAAAAACACTATTTTAATCATATTGGTTGTGCTCTTGACGGTAATGCCTTTTGTGCTTCAGAGTGGGGCAGAATTTGCGGGGGCTGATGGGCAGGCAGAAAAAGTGATTACAGCAATAAACCCTAATTATCAACCCTGGTTCCAAGCCTTCTGGGAACCACCCAGCGGGGAGATAGAAAGCCTGTTTTTTGCGTTGCAAGCAGCCTTGGGTGCAGGATTTATCGGTTACTACTTCGGGTATGTAAGGGGTAGGAAAAAAGCA
>CAZKEO010000246.1:0-4060 GCA_964551785.1 uncultured Eubacteriales bacterium
ATTAGCCTAGCAAACTTAGACCTTCTTATTATCTTTCGTGCAATGCTCCGGACCGGCAACAGGTACCAGACCGGACATGCATGCTTAAACAAAAATTATTTAAAGTACTGTTTCCAGCGTTGATTGACCTTTTGCACGATATCTTCCCGCGGAACTAACTCAGCGGGATAATGGGGCTTCATCCGGCCATCGATTACAATCGGGCCTTGGTAGTGAATTTTGTTATGTTTCAGCTCTGCTTGGGCATATATGTCATTGGCAGGATCAAAGCGGGTAAACACGGTCCACAAGAAAGAGGTTTGGTCGTTAATTTGGTCAGTATCATCCACTAGAATTACTAACTGCCAATCTGCTAACTGACTCTGGGCTTGTTGGACCAGTTCGGCTGGCAACTCAGGAGCCTGCTCAAAGGAGGCACCAGCAACCAGCAGGCAACCGCCACAATAGGCCTTAACCTGCTTGATACCTGGTAGTGGGCCTTGGTGGTACTGATAATGTAAATCTCGGATTGGCTCGCCTAAGCCAGTCATAATCCCCTTACTACCTTTATTCAGTTGACGTCCAGTATAATCCAGGGTGTCCATCGAGGTGTCGTTGATAATCAATAGGTCACGTGCGTGGTTAAAGCGTTTTAGAATATGTTCAAGTTAATGAGTGAAATTCTGCAAATCACAAGGTACATCAGTGACCATTAAAAACTTAGTTAAGGTGAGCTGTCCTTCACCCATGATCCGGAAGGCATTAGCCAGAGCTTCCCGGTAATAGCTTTCGCGTACTACTGCTGCAGCTAAGGCGTGGAACCCGGTTTCGGCATAAGTCCAGAGGGCTTTTATGCCAGGCATGGCCACCGGGAACAGGGGTGAGAGTAAGCTCTGCAGATACTCTCCAATAAAGTAGTCTTCCTGACGGGGCTTGCCTACCACAGTAGCTGGATAGATGGCATCCTTGCGCCGATAAATCTGTTTCACATTAAATACTGGGAAATCATGAGTCCAGGAATAATAGCCGTAATGGTCCCCAAAAGGTCCTTCCGGACGCCGGAAATGGGGTGGTACTTCACCACACAGCGCAAACTCAGCCTGGGCAATCAAATTATGGACATGTTCAGTTGGATCCACTCGGTCTAGCTTTTCCCCCATTAAGAAGGAAGTAAATATGAGCTCAGGCAGCATTTCTGGCAAAGGAGCAATAGCAGTGAGAATCAAGGCTGGAGGGCCACCCAGAAAAACCGTAACCGGTAAGGCTTGGTTTAACTGCTCAGCTTCATAGTAGTGGAAGCCGCCTCCTTTATGAATTTGCCAGTGCATCCCAGTTTGGTTTTTATCAAAGACTTGCATTCGGTACATACCTAAATTGTGTTCGTGGGTGATGGGATGTTCGGTGTAAACCAGTGGTAAGGTAATAAATGGACCGCCGTCTTCCTGCCAGCCAGTTAAGGCGGGTAATTCTTGGAGATTAATATGTGTTTCTTTTACCTGCATCACTGGCGCTTGTTGCTTACTGATATTTTTTAGACCTGTACCAGCTAAATCAAGCAGCCATTTACGCTCATTCCACAGCGTTGCTGGTTTTGGGGGCAGTAGTTTATCGAGGGACTGCAAGGCCTTTTTCACAATGGCTTCCGGACGTGGACCAGTTACTAGGTCCACCCGCCTTCTGGTTCCAAACAGGTTCGTAACCACAGGGAAGCGGCTACCTTTGACATTAGTAAACAGTAAGGCAGGGCCTTGTTCATCAATCACCCGGCGGTGAATTTCGGGTATTTCCAGATAGGGATCAACCTCAGCTGATATTTCGATAATATCCTTTTCTTTTCTCAGTAATTCGATAAAGCTTCTTAAATCCTTGTGCATGCTCACACCTCTAGAATTCTGTATTTACTATCCTTTTAGTTTCTCCCACTTCTACAAAAATCCTGCAAAAAATGTCTAGTAAAAAGTTTTCTGTTCATAAAATTGCCTGTCCGGCATAGATATTAGAGAGTACGAAAAAGGCGGTGTACCTGTGAAAATGTTTCTGCGAAAAACTCTCTATAATTATCTAAGGCCGCGGCTTTTGCTCTACCTATTGGTTGGAGTAAGCTATGGTAGTGGGGTACTCCTAGGAGCGGTTGGGGTTGGCTTGTTAAGTGAGGCACAGGTGAGTTATTTAACCCAGCTAATAAATAACTTTTTGGCCTACTTGCAAAACCTCAGGATCGATGATCAGGCCTACACCAGGGAAGTCCTGGGCTCGATTTAGCGTGATTTAGGACTAATTTACTTGCTGAGTTTTACTGTGCTGGGTCTCCCAGGGGTGTGTGTAATTATTTTTTTACGGGGCTTCCTGCTAGGTTTTGTGCTAGGCTTTTTTATTCAGCAAATGGCTTTTGATGGAATGTTATTTGCCACCCTAGCCATGATTCCTCAAAACCTGATTACCATTCCGGTTTATTTAACAGCAGGGGTAACAGCAATTGAGTTGAGCTGGTTTTTGTGTAGGAGGCTTTGGCATTTTCCTAAAGTTCCCCTAAGGCCTTATGTGCTGAAAATATCTACCTTTATGTTATTTTTAACTATCATAGCCTCCGTGGGGGGGTTAGTAGAGGTCTATGTTACACCAATTTTTATGAAATTGGTAGCTGCAAATCTACAATAAATCTGAAATGTGTGCTGTGAAGGGGGTAAGAAGATGATTTACATGGTTCTGACTAATCAAAGGCGGCAGAAGTTACTTTTTGTCCTGCGGGTCTTATTAGTGATTATTTTGCTAAGCCTACTCTTGCCAAAAGCTGTCCAGCTTTTTAGCGGACAAGAGCTGTTAGGAAGTTTCAACAAGGAAGAAAAACCATCAGGCAATCCCATGCGGGTAGAACACCAGGAAGAAAGCAAGGTAGTAGAACCGGGGCTACTTGACGGGTTGGTGCAGGAATTACATAAATACTACCGGAAAGACAAGTAAACTCTTAATAAGCAGGAATTGGAAATATGATGTAGAAATATGCCATAAAAGAGTTTACTCTGTCAGGAGGTAGTTGAGATGGAAGCACAAATCACTAACTTCTTAAATTATTTGACTGTGGAAAGAGGACTAGCTAATAATACTAGGGTTTCCTATGGGCGAGATCTCCAGCAGTTCAGGGAGTTTTTGAAAGCGCAAAGCATCACGACTGTTGCCGAAATCCAAAAAAACCATGTGATGGCCTACCTGATTTCCTTACAAAAGTCTGGCAAAGTGCCAGCAACCATTGCGCGGCATTTAGCCGCTATTAAAGGATTTTTTCGTTTTTTATTTAGTGAAGGGATAGTCCAAAAAGATCCCACCGTTAACTTAGAATCACCCAAATTAAGGCAAAAGCTACCACAAGTTTTATCGACCAGTGAGATTGAGAAACTCTTAAACCAACCAGATACCGGACATGCTAGTGGTCTCAGGGATAAAGCAATGCTTGAAGTGATCTATGCCACTGGGTTAAGGGTTACGGAATTATGTTCCTTAGACCAGCAGGATATTAACTTAGAAATGGGATTTTTACGTTGTTTTGGTAAAGGCTCAAAAGAGCGGATTGTACCTTTAGGTAGCTTAGCAATTGAGTCAGTTACTGCATATTTGCAGAGAGGTAGAGCAAAAATACTTAAGAAGGCGCAAGAAAAAGCTTTGTTTCTTAATCACCATGGGAGAAGGCTAACACGTCAAGGTTTTTGGAAAATTATTAAGAAGTACGCTGCTGAGACGGAGATTCAAAAAGAAATAACTCCTCACACCCTGCGGCATTCATTTGCCACTCACCTGCTAGAAAACGGAGCAGACCTGCGTTCTGTCCAAGAGATGTTGGGACATGATGATATTACCACCACCCAAATCTACGATATCCAGCAGAGCGCCGATATTCGCTAGATGTAAATGTTTACGCAATAATGTCAAGAATGTTGGTATCCATACTTCTTTCTCTTGATGAGCACTTTCAGGCGGTGCATAACACATATAAACACTTTTACGTGTAGGTTCTCGTTTAATCATTAAGTTTTTTATTTGTGTAAGGCAATTTACATAACTTTGGTTTGCACTCGTAGAATTAACT
>CAZKEO010000247.1:0-4018 GCA_964551785.1 uncultured Eubacteriales bacterium
ACCAGAAGTTGATAGGCCTTGGGCCTATGATCAGGCTTTAGTATACTTATCTCTGGAATTGCTGGTATAAGATCGACCTGTGCTTCAGGAGTTATTTTTGATTTTGCCTTAGTTAGGCTTGCTTCGGCAATTTCGAGCGGACTTGCTCCTGAAACACCTGGTAAAGTATCGCTGTAGATTTGCTCACCATTACTTCTGAAAATTAATACCCTTTTAGGTTTGCTGTTGGGCTTCACAGTATTTGTTTTGTCTAATAGCATACTGGCAACTCCTTCCTTAGGCATCCTTTAATAACTCCGATATTAAATCCTTTGCAACTTGTTGCATTTTTGGTGAGTTAAGTTGTTCTAATAGGTCAACATTGCCTCTACCCTTGTTACTCACAGCTTCTCCGGCTGAATCAGAGTTGTTATATGTTTCTTCATTTGTATCAGGGGTAATCTCAGCAATCTCACAATCATCTGTTCTGGCATGCTTTGTGGCCTGACGGATTTCTTCCACTGTTGCTTTGACCTGCTCTAACGCATTTTTTACTCGCCGACATGCTTCTGCTAATTCGCTGTTGGCAGGATTTGAAGGGAGGTTTTTCGCTATCGTATTGTGTAGTTCACTGTTCTTAGATTGCAGGTTATTGGGGTCGAGTTTAAACAATAGTTGCTGTTTTCTGGATTCCAATTCGTCAATCAGCTTATCATAATGCGTTCTTTGCACGCGGCATTTATCAACTTCTCTTTCTAACCTTTTTAGTCTTTTACTTGCTTTTGATCTTCCCATTAGTTAGCCCCCCCATTGTCCATAATTTCTATCTGTGAAAAAAGGCCCTGGTCAGGAGCCCAGAACCTTCAACTTCATCAAAGCAATGCATGCAAATGCTTTATTATTTCTGCTATTTAGAGAGTTTTTTTAATTCTTCTACTACCTTTTTATCTTCATCGCTAAGATTAGTAGTTTTATTTATTTTATCAAGTAATTTATCTAATTTTTCTTGTTCACCCTGCACTTTGATCTGTTGAAAGAGTTTTTGAATAATCTCCATGGCATTTTGCTTGGTGTTAGAGTTTCCTTTGCCATTGAATTGATCAAATATTGTAAATATATCATCTTTGTCTTTAGTGCTGAGATTAGTTTTATCAAGAATTGAACTAATTGTACTACCTTTAACATTTTTTAACATCCCCATCAGGTCCTTAATTCCCTTCTCATCCTCTACTGACATTACTTTGTCCTCCATTCTTAGATTAGCTTGTAGCTTTTTATCGCTGAGCATCTCGGCCAAGTAGCTCTTTAGCGAGGTTACGTACAATTGGCAGTTTAGTAAGTTCCCCCAAAGTCCCCAAGGAGTTATTTGGCTTAGAGCTACCACTTGCGTTACTGTCAGTAATACTGTTCACTGAGGAAAGTATTTTACCAATCATTCCCCGGTAATTATAAATTGTTGAACATAGACAAATTACATCATCTATAGTTTGAAAAGTTTTGTTAAGGTTTTGGTCTAAGTTTTCTAACTTGACCTTGGCCGTTTCCAGAGTATTTAGAATTGTTTTAGGATCAAAGCTTTGGTAACGCTGTTTTTGGCTTTGTTTGCTGCTTAGGGCCAGTGTTTCCGCACTCTTTGCCTCAAACCCCCCTAATATTTCGTTTTTTTTCACTTCTAAGTTACTCATTTTGGCCTCAACTTTTTCCCGCTCACTGATGTACCTGTTGATTTCCCTTTCTAATTTTGCTAACTTTTCCTGAAGGATTTCGTGTTCCATATGACAATGCACCTCCTATCACTGGTGCTAAATTTTCCTACCCACCTGTTAGGTCACGATTCATTATATGTTTTTGTAGGCATAATGGTACAAAAAACGAAAACAATTTGGTGATAACTGTACCATTAAGAAGGTGCTGTCATAATCTATATAAGCATAGATACGGGAGGTATTTTCATGGCTAAAAAGTCAAGTATATCCTGGGAACGCAAAATTGTTATCACCACAACCTCAGAATCAGAAGCAATTCTACTAGGGATGATTCAAGCTGGGGAGTGCCGTTTAGTAAAGGAATTAAAACTTTTAGAGGGCTATCTTTGTGAATTTCCAATGCAAGGAAGGGGTTTGGCTTTACTAGAGGGCCATTCTTTATCGGCTAACATCGTAGATGATCCTAGAATTTCCTTAGTACAACCTCATTTGCGATCAGCTAAAGCAGAAAGTAAGCCTAGGGAAAATTGGGGAATTAAAAAAATCCAGGCCAATGAGGTCTGGAAAATTAGTAAAGGTGCTGGAGTTAAAGTAGCTGTTTTAGACACTGGAATTAATCTAAGCCACCCCGCCCTCCGAGCTAATATTAAGGGTGGAATAAACATTCTCAAGCCGAAGTCTTCCCCGAATGACGACAATGGTCACGGTACACACGTAGCTGGAATTATCGGAGCCTGTGAAAATAAGTCTGGACTTTGCGGAGTTGCCCCCGAAGTAGCTCTTTATGCTGTTAAGATTTTTGACTCTAGGGGAGAAGCTAATCTCTCTGATATAGTTGAAGGTTTGCAGTGGTGTCTCGAGCAAGATATTAAGTTGATTAATCTTAGTTTCGGGATTAGTAATGATAATCATCTGCTTCAAAAAATGATACAAAAAGCAGCCTCGGCAGGATTAATTATGGTTTGTGCTGCTGGCAATGAAGGCTCCTTAGCAGGTGATCAGCAAACTGACAATGTGCTATATCCGGCTCGATATCCTGAAACTATTGCCGTGTCTGCTCTAAGTGAGCAGGAGGATTTTGCTACCTATAGTAGTAGTGGTCCGCAAATTGACTTTATTGCCCCCGGCTCTGCTATTTATTCCACAGGCCTGACTGGAAAGTATACTTCTAAAAGTGGTACTTCCTTTGCTGCTCCTCATCTTACTGGTGTTCTAGCGCTCTTGATGGGCTATTGGAATACTGCTTATGCTAGAGTACCGCTCGAGCCTAGTGCTTTAAGAAAGATATTAAGCGAGACAGCACAATTATCACCTAAACTTTCTCGTGAACAACAAGGTGCTGGCTTAATTAACGCACTCAAGGCCTTTAGTTATATTAGCCGTCATTATTAAGCACTATCAGTTTTAGGAGATACTATTTTGGAATAGCGATTTCCGCTATCTTGGTATAGTTCCATTAATCTCTCTACTGCAGTTTCCAGGCAAAGCACAGGTTTTACCGGCAAACCCGCCTGAGCCAATCTATAAAACAATGCCACAAGTTCCGGGGGTTCCAAACCTGCTGCTCGTAGTTGCGCAGTACAAGTAAGTAGTTCCTCAGGAGTACCGCTCAGTAATTGTCGTTCTTGGTTTAAGATATAGACTTGATCGGCGATTAAATTAATAACATCCATATCATGGGTGGTTATTAATAAGGCCGTTCCATACTTATCATTGAGGGTATTGAGCAATTTAACCAGCTCTAACCTAGTTCTGGGGTCTAAACCATTAAAAGGTTCATCTAAAATTAATAGTTCTGGTTTCATCACCATGGCTCCAGCCAGAGCAACCTTCTTTTTTTCTCCACCACTTAAATAATGTGGTATTTTGGCTCGCAAATGCCAAATATCAAGTTCTTGCATGATTTCTTGAACTAGGCTTGCTACTTCTGACTTAGGAATACCATAATTGATGGGAGCAAAAGCGATATCCTCTTGAACAGTAGGGGCAATTATTTGTTCTTCTGGGTTCTGAAATACCACGCCAATCCGCTGACGAATTGTCTTAAACGCTCTTTTAGGATTAACACCAAAGACCTCGACCTGGCCAGCTGTGGGTTCCAGTAAACCAATAATATGATGTAATAGGGTAGTTTTCCCTGAGCCATTTGGACCAAGGAGCACTATCCTTTCTCCTTGCCGAATTGTTAGCATTTGGCCACCTATTTGGAGTTCAGTGGAATCAGGGTAACGATGCCTGAGGCCGCTTACTCGAACTATTTCCTGCCCGCCATGTTTCATAAGGTTATCACCACTCCTCCCAGGATAATTGCCCAGCAGAGGGGCCACAAGTCA
>CAZKEO010000248.1:0-4005 GCA_964551785.1 uncultured Eubacteriales bacterium
CCTGTTTTAGTTTGAGGGGCTAAGAGTAAGAAAGAAATTAGGAAAAAGAAGACAGAAGCTGCGAGTCGCTGGATCCAGAGCACGAACCTTCCTGATTTAAGCAGCTTGTCAATCCACTTGATAGACAAGAGGTTAAAGGTTTGGTCGCCTTTTTCAGCTGTAGGACCAAAAAAGACATGTTCTAGGCCAATCACATCCTGTTCTGCTAAAAAGAAAGCCCGCTCGACAACCTGGATTAATTCGGTAACATTACCATGGCGGTAATTATGTGATAACAACAGATTTAAGGATTCTTGATTAAGTGTAGGCGGTTTGCGATTATGTTTGACCGCCAGCTTATCTAAAATACCTTGCGCAATTACTGGGATATCTCTTTTACGCTGGCGTAAGGGGCTTAAAGTATATTTCTGGGTAAAACACTCTGCTAGTTCTGGAATTAAGGCTTCGGTAGATAGCTCTAAGTCTGCCCCTAAGGTACCGATAATTCTACAGTTTAGATTGCGTGCTTGCAGGCTTTCTGCTAGCTTTAGTTGCGCTCTCGGGGATAGCAGGTCAATTTCCCTGATTAATAAAGTTCCCCCTTCGGCAATATCCAAAAGACCACTATTCGTAGAGTCAGCTTGGGATTCTTCTGTGTGGCGGTTTTCAAATACGAGGTCACCCCACTGCTGGTCAAACTGAGGTCCTTCAATCACGACAAAAGGTGCTGCTTCCCCAAAGGTACGTTTGTGTAAAACCCAGGCAAACATTTGACGACCTGCGCCACGTTCGCCAATCAAAATTAGGTGCTCGTGGTGCTGAGCCAGTTCAGCCAGTTTATGCTCGATTTCCCAAGTAGTTTTAGTGCTCCCCCAAAACCCGTAGAATTTCTGTTCAAACTTAGTAGTCTGGAGTGCGGAGTACAAGAACTCTTTATGTTTGGATTCCCACAGGCCAAGGTTGATTTCACTTAAATGATGTGACAGCTTTTCCAGAAACCTTTGGTAAAGCTTCGGCCAGCGCACTAACATGCGGGCAAACTCTTCGGATTCTAAGGATAAGACTGTACACCTGTCTAAACAACGGACGGTGGCAGAGCCTGGTTTTCCGGTAACTAGGGATTTCTCACCAAAAAAACTTCCCGGACTAAAGGCGGCAATCTGCATTGAACCACGTCCCTGTTTGGATACTAGGGAAACAGCCTTGCCAGAGGTTAAGACAAAGAAGCGGTGGTTTTCCTGACCCTGTTTCATAATTTCAGAGCCTTGCTCATATTCTTCCCACTGAAACTTCTCCGCCAATTCAGTAAGTTCCGGAGTAGTTAGGTCAGACAGTAACTCTACTTTAGAGAGATAATAGACCTTGGGATCAATCATAAGCCACCTCCTCTGATTAGTATTGAAAATTAACGTTGGAACACTAGCTAATATATTAACAGACGATGTATTCGATGCTTTTCCTTCAATTATACTTGGTTTACTCTCTGGTGTCCTGTAGATTTTTGCGGAAACCTGACTATTTTTATCATTTCAACTCCGAATTTTTACACTTGGGGAGCCAGCGATTTCACTCCCAGCTTAAGATGTGATAAAATACCTTCGACATCAAAGTAAATTACTGGAGGGTTTAGTATGAAAGTCTTTCAAAGAGATATCTCTTTTCAGGTGGCAAAAATAGATGACCAGACAGTTGTGGTGACTAACCGCATCCAAGATCTTTATCACGATATCTGGGTTGAGGTTAGTGTAGATGCGAACACCTTAGTGGTGAAGGGAATAGAAGCTGAATATCGTAAATCTCCAACCCCTAAATGCCGGGAAATGGAGGCTGTCCTAGCTAAATTGGTAGGGTTAAAAATTGGCCCAGGCTTCACTAATAATCTCATGCAGGCTGTCGGTGGGCGGGAGGGCTGTAACAATGTGAGGAACTTACTGCTCTCCTCCTTGCCCTTAGTAATGAACGTGCTGGCGGCAGCCGGGATTGAGGATGAACAAACCAGATTAGACACTATCCACCAAAAGCTCCAAGGCACGTGTTTAGGCTATTCAAATCCCACATAAAACATCATAATTTAACCAGTCCTATGAGACACCGATAGGGCTGTTTTTTTTCTTAGTCTTAGCGAGAAGAATGTCGAAAACAAGCGAAAACACCATAAAAATCGCAATAGAGGTAGAAATTAGCAGGTAAATGTAGAAAGGTGTTGAATAATAGCAAAATGATCCGCAGGATATGAGGTGATAATAGTTGCTGAATACAGATAATTACCAGCCATTTCAAAATTTCCGCCATACTTTGCTACTAATAATGCTCATTCTATTGGGGATAGCTGGAAATTATTATGGTCTTCCTTTATTAAATGGAGTAGAAATTGTTTGGGGCAGTATAGCATGCTTGATTGTAGTCCGTTTGTTTGCGTTGGGCTGGGGTGTGATTGCTGCAATCCTTATTAACGCGATAACCTTTGGCTTGGATCCCGTATATGTAGCAATTACAGTAGTCGAGGCCTTCATAGTAGGTATATTGCTAAGAAAGAAGGAAGAGAATCTACTTCTGCTGGACGGATTATTCTGGATCGGGGTAGGAATACCCTTGGGTATCTTATTTTACTATGGTCTACAAGATCTGAATCTAGCAACGACTTTATTTAAGGTTTTAAAACAGGGGTTAAATGGGATAACTAACGCTCTGGTTGCTAATATTTTGTTAAGCATTATCCCACATATAAGAGCGAGAAAGCATAACGCGCGGCAAGATGCACCTTTACAACAAATATTTTTTAATATTTTAGTGGCAGCAATTTTAGGCTTTGCTACCACTATGATATATGTGGATAACCGGAAAGAACAACTTTTTATTGAGCAGGAAATTACCTCCTTTTTAAAATATGAAGCAAAGCAGTTGGGGAGCCAAATTATCGAATTACAAAAACACCCCTTAGGGCAGGGGCAACAGCTCAGCCTGCTTCAAAAATTAGTCCATGGTAGCGTGCAGGGTAATTTTGTAGGTGTAGTGACTTTGCTAGATGAGCATGGCAACATTATAGCTAAGGCTCAAAATAGTTTACTTGGTAAAGGTTTAGTAAATAGTAATGCGATAGTTAACAGGACCGTTTTAGAGAATGGCAAGGGAGTATTACAGCTCCAAGTTCCAATTGGTCCTTACCAGAACAAATTACAATCGACGCTGGCCAAAAATATGGCCGCCATCCTAACGGTGTTTGGCTTTATTTTTATTTTAGTAGCAGCACTAAGCAAAAAAATTAACCGCCCGCTAACCCAATTAGCCCATATTACCACTAACCTGCCGGAAAAAATTATTAATCAAGTCCAAATAGACTGGCCCAGCTCGTTAGTTAGAGAAAACAACTTACTAATCGATAATTTTAAAAGTATGGTTGCTAGTCTGGAGCAAAACTTTGATTCTTTAACTAACCAATCCTCTTTTCTACAAAAATTAATAGATACTATTCCTACTCCAATCTTTTATAAAAACACCCAAGGTAAGTATCTTGGTTGTAATACTGCCTATGAAGAATGCTTAGGGATTAATAGACAAGCATTACTTGGAAAAACTGTCTATGATGTCGCTTCGAAGGAGTTTGCTGATCAGTATTCTGCGATGGACCAGGCTTTATTTGCCCAGACTGGTATCCAAAGCTATGAAAGTTCTGTTATTTACGCGGATCAAAGCAGGCGTGAGGTGATTTTTTATAAGGGTACCTATAATAACCATGAAGGTAGTCAGGCTGGCTTGATTGGGGTAATTATTGATATTACGGAACATAAAAAGGTAGAAAAAGAGTTAACCAACCAACAAGCCAACTTAATTAAACAATTAGAGTACGCTAAGGCACTGAATACCATCGCGGATACAATTATAAATAGTGAAGCCCCCCGTGGAATACTAACCAGTTTAGTAAGCGTATTGGGAAGTACTCTTCTGCTTGACCAAACCAGTATTTTTGAAATAAATCTCGAAAATTCCTCGATGACCACTTTAGGGAGCTGGGAAAACCAAGCTGGA
>CAZKEO010000249.1:0-3995 GCA_964551785.1 uncultured Eubacteriales bacterium
TTTTACCTAGCTCTGCGACTTTTAGCACAGCTTTTCTTCCATCTACTATAGGGGTACCCACTGTTAGTGGACCTTCCTTAGATACTGCTAGGACATGACTGATTTCGATAACCTGGCCAGCCTCAGCTTCCAGTTGTTCAATTCTCAGGACATCCCCTTCCTGTACACGGTACTGTTTGCCACCTGTTTGAATAATAGCGTACATTATAACACCTCCCTACCCCAGACTCGCCAATAGCAGGCACACCCCGTGAGGTGATTTGCAGGCCTGTTTCGTGCGGTTACGGATAGTACTGCACAGCACTTCCGACAGTACAACATTGTAACATATCATTTTTTATTTGTCAACGTAGCTATCTATGTTTGGCTACCGTGCTATTTTCAATAATCTAGCCCGAGCATAAGTTTTGTGGACCCGGGTTATTTCAATTGTTACTCGCTCTCCGATTAAATTCCCGCCGCCTTCAACGTTGACCACAAAACCTTGGTGGCGGGCAATTCCATCACTTGGATTAACAGCATGGACTTCTTCCATTTTCAACTCTAGGACTTGACCAGTTTTAACGGGTATTTTTTGTTCGAGCTCCTCCTTAGAGGCGATCGTTTGAAGCTGATAATGCTCAACATGGAGTTCGGGACAGCCACGCACTAAAATCTGTTTGGTGGTTTTCTTCTCCATCTCCTTCAGCCCGCTTCCCCCACTCCCAATTAAGAGAGATGCTACTGAGGGATGCACCTCCACTAGCAAGGCCTCCCCATCTGAGCGCTTGGCAAGGTCATAGAGCTCTTTTTTGACCCGGACTCCAATGGTTTCTTCAGATAAGACCTTCCCTTTACCATCACAGTACGCACAAGGTTTCTGGAGTACACTCTCCAAGCCCTGCCGGACTTTTTTGCGGGTAATCTCCACTAAGCCAAGTTGAGTAATCCCCAGAATGTTGGTCTTGGTCTTATCTTTCTTAACTTCTGCTTCCAAGACTTGTAGGACGCTCTGGCGGTGTTCTTCGTCTAACATATCGATAAAATCTACGATGATAATGCCACCAAGATTACGTAATCGCATCTGACGCGCTATTTCCACAGCTGCTTCTAAATTAGTTTTGTGGACAGTTTCTTCCAAATTGTGAGTGCCAACATATTTACCAGTGTTAACATCAATGGCAATTAATGCTTCCATCTGGTCAATGACCAAATAGCCGCCGCATTTGAGCCAAACTTTCCGTTTCAAAGCTTTCTCAATTTCCACCTCAAGATTATATTGATTAAAAAGATCTTTACCTTCACAGAGTTGAATTTTATATTTCAGTTGGGGCCCAATAAAATCCAACAGCTCGAGCACTTCTTCGTAGGCAGACCGGTTATCAATCAAAAGCCGGTTAATATCTTCTGTAAACAAATCCCGCAGGATGCGCTGTACCAGCTCTAGGTCTTTATGAATTTGGTTAGGTACAGGCCCAGATACCACCCTGTTCTGAATTTTTTTCCAGAGCTTCGATAGAAATAGCATATCCCTATGAAGTTCTGCTTCTTCCATACCCTCTGCCACAGTCCGGACAATTACGCCGACCTCTTTGGGCCGTAACGTTTCGGCTAGCTGGCGGAGGCGATCTCGCTCTGTTTCATTTTCAATTCGCCTCGAAATCCCAACATAATCAACCATCGGCATCAAGACTAAGTAGCGGCCTGGCAAGGTGATATGGGTTGTTACTCTTGGACCTTTGGTGCCAATCGGCTCTTTGGTGATTTGTACCACGAGGTCTTGTCCCTCTTTGACCACGTCAGTAATATTAACCTTGGGATGAGTCATATGCAGGCGAGGATTTTCACCTTCACCCTCTAGCCAATCACCAGGAGTTCTAGCAGGCAGTGCCTCTTCTACATACAAAAAGGCGTTCTTCTCTAAGCCAATATTGACAAAAGCTGCCTGCATGCCAGGCAGGACGTTTTCCACTTTACCTTTATAAATATTACCCACCAAACGTAAACTTAAGGAACGTTCAATATATAGCTCTACTAAGCTCTGATCTTCTAAAACAGCTACCCTAGTCTCCTCATCAGTTACGTTGACGATTATCTCTTTATACATCCAACCAACTCCTATTAAACTTCCAGGGGGGAGAGCAATTTTTCCCCTTTATCCACATACAAAGCCCTGCGATGTAGCGAAGCTGCAGTTACATCCATCTTGATAGCCGCAAACTGTTGCAAAGCAGCTAGTACTTCTTCTGGTCGGACATTACCTTCACTGCCAGACTGTAAAAGCATCCTAAGTATTAGAGCATCCCCCTCCACTTGGCCAGTCAGTTGATAGATTCCGGGGCGTAGATTCACCTGTTTTTTTCCCCTTTTAGACTTTTTCTCAACCCAGATTTCTGGACAGGCCAAAAAATCATTTATTAGCCTAGCAAACGCTTCCTCGGTTAGCGGCTTGTCCAATCGAATTTTCGTAAGGTAATCTGCTCTGTTAATGACACTCATTAAGGAAGGACTGCCTGGTGAGACTCGGATTACCCGTTGCACCTGATAGCCGGAAGGCAAACTATTACTTAAAGCTGCTTGTAGCTGAGCTGGGTCCCAGTCTGAGCTCAATTCCAGATCTAAAAACTCTTGGTCACTAGTAACTCCTACTGCCAAGGCGGAACCAAAAGACATTTTGGGATGAGGATTAAAGCCCTCCGAAAAGGCAATTGGAATTCGGCCCCGGCGGATAGCTCTTTCCAAGGTTTTCATGGTATCTAAGTGGGAAACAAAGCGTGCTGCTTGTTGTTTGCTAAACTCGATCCGGTAGCGCATGTTCTGCCCCCCTATTTTTCAAATCCAGAGCTGTTCCTAACTCAGGGCAAACCAAACAACCATGACATTCCGCATAGCGACAGTCTGGAGTTGTTGCTGCTTGAATTGCTTGCTCGTGTTCTTGAATTAAATATTCTTTACTCACCCCAGAACCAATATGCTCCCAGGGTAGTAGGTCACTGTGGTTAAAACGACGTTGGGCATATTCTTCCGGGACAATTCCTTGCTCGGCAAAAGCCTGGCGCCATAAATCATATTGGAAATGTTCTGTCCAACCATCAAACTTGCAACCCAAACGCCAGGCTCGCTCTAACACCGGAGCTATTTTCCGGTCTCCACGGGCAAAGACACCCTCAATCACACTTAATTTAGCATCATGCCAATTAAAGGTGATTTTTCGATTTCTAATTTTACCCTTTAGGTATACCTGTTTTGCTTGGAGGGTTTCCAAGGAGTCTTGCGGTTCCCATTGAAAAGGTGTCCCAGGTTTAGGCACAAACGAGGAAGCACTAACTGTCACCTTTAAGCCTTTACCTTTTCTGCCAACACCTAACTCATCAGCAATCCTAACAACTCGCGCAGCCAAGTGGGCAATGCCATCCAAGTCCTCATAGGTCTCGGTCGGTAGTCCAATCATGAAATATAACTTGATGGTAGTCCAACCATGACTGAAGGCACTACTAACCGCATCGACTAAATTTTCTTCAGTGACTCCCTTGTTAATGACATCCCTCAGTCGCTGAGTTCCGGCTTCAGGAGCAAAGGTCAGTCCAGTTTTCCTAACTCTTTGAACCTGCTCTGCCAAATCTACCGAAAAAGAGTCAATTCTGAGGCTAGGTAAAGAAATCCCCACCCCCTGTCCTTCAAATTCGTTTAGGAGTGTTTCCACAACTGGTCCAATACAGCTATAGTCACTGGTGCTCAAGGAGGTCAAGGATATTTCGTTATAGCCGGTATGTTCCATCAATTCCCGAGCCTGTTGTTGTAAAGTCTCGGGGCTTTTTTCTCTGACCGGGCGGTAAAGCATACCTGCCTGGCAGAAACGGCAACCCCTGGTACAACCCCGTAAAACCTCTAACATTATCCGGTCATGGACGATTTCTGTGTAAGGCACAATGGGCTTGGTTGGAAAAGGGACTGCATCACAGTCTTTATGAATCCGATTGTGGACAACTTGAGTTGCTTCGGTACGATCTGGTGTA
>CAZKEO010000250.1:0-3986 GCA_964551785.1 uncultured Eubacteriales bacterium
GGGAATGGTTAAACTTAGCGCCCGCCATGAAGAGAATCATATTATTATCAGTGTAAAAGATGACGGACGGGGCATAGATGCCGATAAAATTAGAGCTTCGGCTGTGAAAAAAGGGCTAGTTACGGAAGAGGTTGCACGAAGACTTACTGACCAAGAGGCGATTAGCTTAATCTTTACTTCGGGTTTTAGTACTGCTGCCAAAATTTCCGAAGTCTCGGGTCGGGGAGTTGGCATGGATGTAGTTCGCAATAATTTGGATAAGGTCAACGGATCTGTTGAGATTAAGACAGTCTTAGGCAAGGGGACAGAATTTATTATTAAGCTACCACTGACCTTGGCCATTATCAGGGCGTTGATGGTTTCAATAGATAAGCGGGTGTACTCAATCCCCCTGAGTTCGGTAACTGAAACGATTAGAATTACTAATGAGCAAATCAAAGAAATTAATAAACGTGAGGCAATTGTAGTTCGGGGCAAAGTTTTACCCTTATTACGCTTAAGAGAGCTTTTTAATCATCAGGCAGAAAATGCAGAAGCAAATGGCAAGACTTTTGTGGTAGTTGTTAATCTAGGTGGTCAACAGATGGGCTTGGTGGTAGACTACTTAATTGGCGAACAGGAAGTAGTAATTAAAACCCTCGGGAAGTTTATTGGTGATGTCCAAGGAGTAGCTGGAGCCACCATTCTGGGGGATGGCAGTGTGGCCTTGATAGTGGATGTACCGAGCCTGATGAAGGATATTGTTAAGCTAGGGTAGTTGGATAGAAAGGGGAACCACCTTGATGGTTGTGGGGCTTGATGTTGCTAAACTAGATAGGCTGGGAGAGGTAATTGCTAAAGGACTAAGTAATTCTGCTGCAGTACTTGCCGAAATGACTGGCCTCAACTTAGAAATTAAGGCACCTTCGATCGATATTGTGCCTCTTAATGAGATTGCTAGCAAAGCTGGTGGTGCTCAAGCGGTTGGGGTGGGGTTATATTTAGGCATTGCCGGAGATGTTGATGGACACTTATTGCTCTTTTTCCCGGAGCAAAATGCATACTCTCTGGCTGATTTACTGCTGGAGTTGCCAGAGGGTTCTACTGCCCAAGGCGGTCTTGGCGAAATGGAACATTCCGCGCTAAGCGAGATGAGTAATGTTACCGGTTCCTTTTTCTTAAATTCTTTGGCGGACATCACAGGCTTAGAAATTATGCCTTCTACACCAGCGGTAGTCTTAGATATGCTCGGTTCCATTCTGGACTATATTCTAGCGGAACTCAGTTGTCGTGGGAATCAGGCACTTGTGGTGGAAGCCGAGTTTGCTGGAATGAGCAAAGGGATTAGTGGTTGTTTTTTCTTACTACCTAGCCCGGAAGCTTTAGAGATCATCTTGAGTAGATTAGAGGCATGACTAATATGGATAATCTGCTAAGTATTGGACTAGGAGAAATGCAGATCTCAAATGACCCTAATACCATTATGGTTTGTTATGGTTTAGGCTCATGTATTGGGATATCCTTTTATGATCCGATAGTTAAAGTTGGAGCATTAGCACATATAGTCCTACCAGACAGTATGCTTGCTAGGAATCAAAATGAGGAGGCTAAGTTTGCTGATTCATGTATCCCGCTTGTCACCGCAAAAATCCTCCAAAAAGGTGGAGCGATGAGTCGCTTAGTTGTCAAGATTGTTGGTGGAGCACAGGTTTTACAGGTTGCGGGGCTTAAGAATCGCTTTGATATTGGAAGCAGAAATATTGAAGCGGTAAAGGAAGCCTTAAAAAAAGCGAATATAAACTTGGCCGCTCAGGAAGTAGGAGGTAATTTTGGCCGTACGATGCAATTTTATATTGGCAATGGCAAAGTAGTTATTAAAACTGTTGGTAAAGGTGAAAAAGAAATTTAAACCTAAGAAAGGAGCAAGCATATGCCTAAAATACTGGTCGTGGACGATGCAGCATTTATGAGGATGAGAGTAGCAAAGCTACTAACGGAAAACGGTTATGAAGTAGTGGAAGCAGCTGATGGTCAGGAAGGAGTTAACCAATATAAAGCTAATAATCCTGATCTTGTGCTTATGGATATAACAATGCCAATCATGGATGGGATTACCGCTGTACAAGAAATAAAAAAGCATGATGCGAATGCAACGGTTATAATGTGTAGTGCCTTAGGACAACAAACAATGGTTATGAACTCAATAAAAGCAGGAGCTAAGGACTTCATTGTGAAGCCATATCAACCCGATAAAATTTTAGCGACGATCAAAAGATTTATTGGCTAACCCAGTGAGGGGGAGAAGTTATGCGGAAGATTTCCACCGTATATTTACGGGAAGGGATGAAATTAGCAAAAGCAATTTATAGTAGCCGTGGCGGTTTAATCATGCCTTCTGGAGTTCAGATGCAAGAACCACAAATCCTGCGACTAAGAGACGCGGGAATAAGTGAGGTTTATATTGACGATCCTCGGGTTGCAGATATTGATATAGTTGAACCAGTTGCCGATGTCACTAGAATTAAAGCTATTCGCACCCTGCGTGAGGCCTATACAGCTGTACGTTCGCAAGGTACCAAAGCTAAAATTGATACTACTAGTTTACTGAAAGTAGCAAAGGACATCCATGACGAGGTAGTCTATAACAACCCACGTGTGGCAAATTTAATTGAAATTAAGAGCCCGGATGATTACCTGTTTGTCCATGCCATTAACGTAGCCATTTTGGGGATAATCATGGCAAGGATAGGTGGTTATCCTAACTTATCTGTTGATGTTGCAGTCGGGTCCTTACTTAAGGATCTAGGTATGGCTACTATCAACCAAGAGGTTCTGGATAAAACAGAGCAACTTACTCCTGAAGAATTAGCTAGCATCAAACATCACCCGGAAATTACATCAGAGTTATTTAAAGGCAAGAGTGAGATCTCGGCTTTTACGAAAGCTTTAATTGCGCAACACCATGAACGGTTCGATGGAAGTGGTTATCCTTTGGGGCTAAAAGATGGGCAGATTCACCAAATTGCGAAAATTGTTGCGATAGCTGATACATATGCAGCTATGATTTCAGATCGGCCCCACCGCAAAAAATATCGCCCCTATGAAGCTATTGAATATATCATGAGCAGTTCTGGGTTCGAATTTGATCACAACATGGTAGATGTTTTTACCAAATGTACAGTACCGTATCCAATCGGGACGATGGTCAAACTAAGTGGTGGAGAAAAAGGGGTAGTAATTGATTTAGGCAGAGGTTTAACTTCTCGACCGATTATCAGGTTATTTACAGATCAAAATGGTCAGGACTTAGCTTACGGTTATGAAGTAAATCTTTCTGAGCCTCAACATCAAACGCAGCTCATTGTAGAAACATTAGATGAATAGAGCGTGTAAGCGTGAGGTCAGATTATTTTTGGAAGAGGGGTAAGTGAAATGAAGGTAGAATTTATAAATCCCTTTGTTAAGGCCGCTTATGATGTGTTACAGCAGGAAATTAATGCTCAGATTGAAAAAGGTGCATTATCAATCGAGGATACTTCGGTTACTACACAGGAAGAAGTAACCGTTTTAATCGGAGTAACTGGACAACTACAAGGGGTAGTAATCTATTCTTTATCTGAGCGGACAGCTAAAAACATAGTATCTGAGATGATTAAGGAACGGGTTCCAATCTTTGATTCGATGGCAGAAAGCGCTATTGCCGAAATGGGAAATGTTATCTCAGGTTTGGCAAGTGCTCAATTAGAGGCGAATGGTTATGTCTGCAACATTGCCCCACCTACAGTAATTATTGGCAGGGGAGTAATTATTTCCACTGTGAACATCAAAAAACTAGTAATACCGTTGAATACCGAGCATGGTTCTATGCGTATCAGTGTGGCCTTAAGAGAGGTTTAACCAACCCCAGGAAGTACTAGGACTTGACCAGGATGGAGTAGATATGGAGGGGTAAGGTTGGTTGCCGAACCAAGCAGGGTTCGGTCCAGACCAGGTTTTTTGGCGATGTT
>CAZKEO010000251.1:0-1776 GCA_964551785.1 uncultured Eubacteriales bacterium
GCAATAGTAACTTCCGCATGACCCTTAAAAACGGAACTTACTTTTTCATTTAACGGATTTTTTTTTGAAAGTTTATTAGCCAGACCACAAGTACCATAAAATGGAAATAACAATAGATTCCTCCATTCTACTCAAATATTCTCCAATTTTCAGTAAACTTACTTCTTGAAAAAAAAAGGAATTAAGCTATTTACAGCGAATAGTCTCTAGTAGGTTTGGCTTTTAAAGCAAAAATGAAGTGCTTGTACTCACAAGTTGTTTAGGGGGAGAATTACTCCGGGGGGGGTGGCCTATCGATAAGAGTATTTTTCTTTAGTAGATTTTACAAAAAGGAGTTTTGCTATGAGTGATGTGAATATTAGCGAACAGCAACAGGAAACTGAACAAATTGCTAATGAAGTACTCAATCTCAGCAAACATATGGAAAATGCGAAAAACAGACATTTTGCTGAAGAAGTACTCCATCACACCGGAGTAAATGCGAGGGAATGCTATCAATGCGGAAAATGCTCGGCAGGCTGCCCGGTAGCTTATGCGATGGACATTCGTCCTAACCAAATTCTCAGAATGATCCAATTTGGGATGAGAGATGCGGTTTTGAATTCCCGAACTATTTGGATGTGTGCAACCTGTTCTACCTGTACAGCTAGGTGTCCCAGGGGTGTTGACCCAGCCGCACTAATGGACGGACTGCGGATTATGGCCTACAATGAAGGGCTGAGGGATAATGGGGAAAATGAAATAATTTTCCATGAAACGTTTCAAGCAATGTACCGTACTTTTGGACGTGTTTATGAATTAGGCATGATGATCGGTGTTAACTTTAGAACCGGTGATATCCTGAAAGATGCGGAACTTGGGTGGCCAACCTTTATTAAAGGAAAGTTAGCTTTACTCCCGCATTTTGGGAAAGGTTTCAGAGAAATAAACCGCATGCTGAAAGTGGTTGAAAGATTGGAGGGCAAAAAAGCATGAAATATGCATACTATCCTGGTTGTTCCCTTCATTCTACCGCTAATGAGTATAATGAAACCACAGAAATGGTTTGTAAAAAGTTAGGAATTACCTTGGAAGAGATTCCAAACTGGGTCTGTTGTGGAGCTAGTTCAGGTCACAGCTTAAGCCATTTAGGAGGCTTAGCACTTCCTGCCCATACTCTTGTCAAGGCTGAAGAAATGGGCTTAGACATTCTAGCACCTTGTGCAGCTTGTTATGCCAGAATGATTACAACTGCTCATGAAATGAAGCATAACGACGAAATGAAACAAAAAATTGATGAAGTAGTAGGTAAACCTTTTAATGGTACCATTGGTACTAAGTCTATCTTAGAGGTTATTGAAAGTGTGGGATTAGATCAACTTACCCAAGCTGTGCAAAAACCTTTGGCAGGACTTAAGGTTGCTTGTTATTACGGATGTCTCTTAGTTAAACCACCAAAAATAGTCCATTCTGATGATGATGAAAATCCAATGAGTATGGATCGAATCCTACGGGCGTTAGGGGCGGAGACGGTGGAGTGGCCATATAAAACTGAGTGTTGCGGCGGATCCCTGCTTTTAAGTAATACTGAAATTGTTTATAAATTATGTCGGGATATCATGCAATTCGCAGTTGATGCCGGAGCCAATTGCCTGGCCGTGGCCCGTCCAAAGTGTCAAGCTAACCTTGATATGCCTCCTTCCTAAGTAAATAAACCGTTTGGAACCAAATTCGTACACCCGAATCTATAAGGTCACAAAGTAAGTGCCACTGGCCTTGGGTATGCCAACAGATGGA
>CAZKEO010000251.1:1786-3982 GCA_964551785.1 uncultured Eubacteriales bacterium
AACCTGGATATGCGTCTATCTTATGTAAATAATCAGTTTGGAACCAATTTCGATCAGCCGATCTTATATGTTACCGAGTTAGTGGCACTGGCCTTGGGTGTGCCAAAAGCTGATTTAAAATTTAAGAGGCATTTTGTAGACCCTTCTAAGGTATTGGCAGATTTTTAGAACAAGCATGGCTGGAGTAGGTAGCAATACCTCAAAACTTAAAATCAGGAGCGATGTTTAATGAAAAGAGTAGGTGTATTCTTATGCCACTGTGGTACCAACATCGCAGGCGTGGTGGACGTACCAAAATTGGCAGAAGAAGTAAGGAAGTTTCCTTTAGTAACCGTATGTGAGGAAAATAAATATTGTTGCTCCGAACCTGGACAGGAAGCCATCATTAAAGCTATCAAAGCTAATAACTTGGACCGGGTAGTTGTAGCTTCCTGCTCACCAAGGATGCATGAAGGCACCTTCCAAAAGGCATTATCTAATGCCGGGTTAAACCCTTATATGTTTGAAATGGCAAACATGCGGGAGCACTGTTCTTGGGTTCACGCCAAAGAACCAGAAGAAGCACTGGTAAAAGCTACTGACTTAGTTCGGAAAGCAGTTGCTAAGGTTGCCAAGGTTGAGCCTTTATTTGAAGGTAGCATCAACATTACTAAAAAAGCCTTAGTTATCGGTGGTGGTATTGCCGGTCTGCAGTCAGCTATTGATATTGCTGATGCAGGGCAACAAGTTATCTTAGTAGAAAGAGACTCCACTATTGGCGGAAAAATGGCTATGCTTGATAAAACTTTTCCGACATTAGACTGCTCTGCCTGAATAAGCACACCTAAGATGGTTGTTGCGGCGCAACATCCTAACATTACCCTTTACACTTATACAGAAGTTGAAGAAGTTAAAGGTTATATCGGTAACTTTGAAGTAACTTTACGCAAAAAAGCTCGTTATGTTGACATGAAGAAATGTACAGGTTGTGGACTTTGTGAAACCAAATGTCCTACAAAGGTACCTAGTGAGTATGATCTAGGCCTTGGTAAACGTCCTTGCATTTACAAACCTTTCCCACAGGCAGTTCCTAACAAACCCATTATCGACCCTATTAACTGTAAAAAGTTAATTGATGGCAAGTGTGGTGTTTGTGAAAAAATCTGTCCTACCGGTGCGATTAAGTATGATGACAAAGATGAGCTAGTCACCGAAAAGGTTGGAGCTATTGTCATGGCTACCGGTTATGACCTTTTTGACGCTGCAAAAACTTATGGTGAATACGGTTATGGACAATATCCCGATGTTATCAGTGGCATGCACTTTGAGCGGATGCTGAATGCTTCAGGACCTACCGGTGGTAAGTTGAAAAGACCTTCCGATAAGAAAATTCCTGAAACAGTGGTCTTTATTAAGTGTGTAGGCTCACGTGATGATACCAAAGGACATTCTTTCTGCTCCAGAGCATGTTGCATGTATACTGCTAAACATGCTATGCAGGTTTTAGAAAAGATTCCTAATTCGCAGGCTTATGTCTTCTACATGGACGTCCGGACTCCGGGTAAAATGTACGAAGAATTCTATCAGCGGGCTTTGAACCAGGGAGCACAATATCTCCGTGGTAGGGTCTCCAAGATTTACCCTAAAGATGATAAGTTAATTGTACGTGGTGAAGATACCTTACTGGGCCGTCAAGTGGAAATTGAAGCTGATTTAGTAGTTTTAGCTACCGCGATGGTTCCAAGCAAAGGTTATGATAAGATTGCTAATATTGTCGGCTTCTCCACTGACAAGGATGGCTTCTTTGTTGAAGCACACCCGAAACTTCGTCCAGTTGAGACTAATACTGGTGGTGTGTTCTTATCTGGAGCATGTCAAGGACCTAAGGACGTTCCAGATACAGTTGCTCAAGCTAGTGCAGCTGCTGCCAAGGTAATTGGTTTATTATCCAAAGATATTATGTCTACAAGCCCAATGATTTCAGATGTTGATGTGGCACTGTGTTCTGGATGTATGCTTTGTGCTCCGTTATGCCCGTATAAGGCTATCGAACCTAAGACCATCCAAGAAAGAGTCCATGGACATATGGTTGATAGACAAGTAGCAGATGTCAATAAAGGTTAATGCCAAGTTTTTGGAGCTGTTACGGTAGTTTGCCGATCGGGCGCTTTAAACTGAAGGGGCTTTACTATTAATAAGAGGTTGGCGGAGGTGGAG
>CAZKEO010000252.1:0-3967 GCA_964551785.1 uncultured Eubacteriales bacterium
TCAATCAGGTTACCTACCGCTCCACCTACCTGGAGCCCTAAGGCCGCTCGCATTAAGACCCGGTCAGCCGGGAGTTGTTTGGTGAAATAAACGATGCCGATGATAACCAGCACAGCTACCACAATTAAAAAGCCTGTTTTGTTAGGTAACATACTAAAGGCTGCCCCTGGATTCAAGACATAAGTCAGGTGGAAAACTCCCTCTACCACAGGGATAGATTGCCATTCCTGCATATTAGTTAGGACGATGTATTTAGTTAGCTGGTCTATTCCCACGGCAATTACCGCTATTAACCAAAATAACAAGACGATTCCTCCTGTAATCTTCAGCACTTGAGAAAATTATAACTAATCTTGCTAATTGTACCACAGGGTGGAAAGTAACTTCAACTTGGTAGCAGTACTTCAACTTGGCAGCAGTATTCAACTTAGTAGTAGGGAAGGCAGGAGCCTAGGTATGATTTAGTCACACCTAGGCCCTCGTGATTTTTCCCTCTAATCGGTTTGTAGCAAAGCAATCATTCTTGCAGATTATCTGGTATCTCATTAGCTGGCATGCGCCCGTAGAGCATCCCATCGTCTCCTCTTTCATAAACGATATGGTCCACATCCTCCACAAAACCTACATCTTCGTCTAGGTCTAGTCCTCCATAGTAGGAACCAGCACCTGAGTCCTCGGCATGCTCCCCAAAATGGGCTAATAACTGCCAGGCATCTTCACCATCAAACATATTGTCATCTTCACTATCACCAAGCTCTTCTTCTGAACCATCATGGGTCATTCCGCCAAAAGGTGGCACAATAACATCCTCTTCAATCGGCCGTAAATGGCGCTCCGGGAGTTCTTCTGCTTTTTTACAGTTGATACACATGTTAGCTGAGGGCATTGCCTCTAGCCTCTCTAAGGGTATTGGTTGGCCACAATGCTCACAAACCCCATATTCACCGGATTGCATGCGCTGGAGGGCATCCTTAATCTGAGCTAAATGGATTTCCATCCCTTCCCTCAAGGCGAAGTCTTTGCTTCGTTCAAAAACCTCAGAACCCAAATCAGCAGGGTGATTATCATAAGATGATAATTCCGAGACAGCTTCTTGGAGTGGTAGACCCAGGCTCTCTTCATCCATTTTCTCAATCAAGTGACGGAGTTCTTGCTGTTCTTGCTCTAACTTGCGCTTAAAAAGTGCTTGTTGTTGGCTATCCATCTGCTCCATACCTCCTACTAAACAAACATGTATTGCTACCTTGTCTTAACGCAGGATTTTGGTGATCTTTTCTAAATCATAGCGAGCTCGAGCTGAAGGTTGTTCCTTGGTCGCATAACCTAGTGGCACAATAGCAACTGGGCGCTCCTGGGCGCTACAATCTAACGCTGCTGCTGCTAATTGTTCATCAAAAGCCCCGACCCAGCAAGTACCTAAACCGAAACCTTCTGCTGCCAGGAGGAGATTTTGGGTGGCTGCCGCAGTATCCTGCAAGCAGTAGAGATTCCTACCCCGAGCGCCATAAATAGCTTCCGAAACTGCTGGTACAGCGACGACCACTATTACCACAGGAGCAGTCGTTAGAAAGCTTTGGTTATAGGCAGCCCGTGCTAAATCTGCTTTAATTTCATCTTTGTAGACTACGTAAAACATCCAGGGCTGCAGATTACCAGCACTGGGGGCGCTAGCTGCTGCTGCTAAAATCCGACCTACGGTATGCTCTTCAACTGGATTTGTCGCAAACTGCCTGATACTTCGGCGTTCTTTGATAGCTACGATGACATCTTTAGTCAAATTACTCCCTCCTTTTATTATTACCCATTACGGAATTTTTAGTTGACCCTGGACTATCCTGACGATTTCCGCGATGACACCACCAATAACCGGCAGATTTAGGATTGCTAACCTTTGTAAAGTGTAAATCATCAAGGCCCCTAAAATAGCAAAACCGATTGCCATCCCCACGCCTCTGGCCAAACCAGCAATAAAATTGATAAATAACAAACGCAGAGGTTGATTTAATAAAGTTACGTACTCAGCTAATTTCATTTTTTCCATGGCAATGCTTAAGTCCGTAATCTTCTGGGATAAGGCTGTCTTATTATTTAACTTAATCGGCCTTTTTAAAGGTCCTTTGCTGACATAAAACTTGGGCTTCTGCTCAGTCATATGACTACCTCCACTAAAAAGTAGTTTACCCAATCCACCAGAAAATCAAAATAAAAAGTAGGGGCGCTGTTCCTCCCCTACTTAGTTAATTCTGCTATATTTTAATTGCGTAGGCTGTGGATAGGGGCTGGAATCCGACCACCTCGTTGGACAAATTCGGCCGAACTAAACGGATTGGCCGCCATAATGGGGGCCCGTCCTAACAGTCCACCAAACTCGACGGTATCACCCAACTTTTTGCCTGGGGCAGGAATAATCCTAACTGCCGTAGTCTTTTGGTTAATCATCCCGATAGCAGCTTCATCAGCGATAATGGCTGCCAGTGTTTCAGCACTAGTGGCACCAGGCACAGCAATCATATCCAAACCTACAGAACAGACGCAGGTCATAGCCTCTAGTTTATCAATGGTGAGCGCACCATCCTCGACAGCCCTGATCATACCAGCATCCTCACTGACCGGAATAAAAGCTCCACTGAGGCCACCGACATAGGAGGACGCCATTGCTCCACCCTTTTTAACTGCATCATTCAGCAAGGCCAGCGCAGCAGTGGTACCATGAGTTCCGGTCCGTTCCAAACCCATGCCCTCTAAAATATCAGCCACACTGTCACCCACAGCTGGGGTTGGTGCTAGTGAAAGGTCCACAATACCGAAGGGCACGCCCAGTCTGCGTGAAGCATCCCGACCAACTAACTCTCCCATCCTGGTAATCTTGAAGGCTGTCTTTTTGATAATCTCAGCCAGCGCTCCAAAATCTTGTCCCTTGACCTGTTGGACGGCGCTGCGGACAACCCCTGGACCACTAACTCCCATATTAATTACACATTCTGGCTCGCCTATCCCGTGGAAGGCTCCCGCCATAAAGGGATTATCTTCTGGCACATTACAAAAGACCACTAACTTGGCACAGCCTAAACCATCCCGGTCGGCCGTTAATTCAGCTGTTTCTTTGATGATTTTCCCCATCATGTAGATGGCGTCCATATTCAGCCCAGCCTTAGTAGTGCCTACATTAACCGAGGAACATACTCGCTCGGTACTAGCCAGTGCCCGCGGAATCGATTTGATGAGATTTAAGTCTCCCTTGGTAAAGCCCTTATGTACTAAAGCAGAGAACCCGCCTAAAAAATTGATGCCAATAGTTGCCGCCGCTTTGTCTAGTGTTTCGGCAATAGCCACATAATCGTCTTCATCACAGCTTTCGGCTACGATGGCGATTGGTGTGACCGAAACCCGCTTATTAACAATCGGCATGCCATATTCCCGCTCTAAATCTTCCCCAACCTTGACTAAATTCTCAGCACACTTGGTGATTTTATCATAGATTTTTCGCTGGACAATTTTGATCTCACTATGGGCACAATCTCGCAAACTAATACCCATGGTAATAGTGCGGATATCTAAATTTTCTCGTTGCACCATAAGGATAGTTTCAACTATTTCCTGACTTGTCAGCACTTTGACCTTACCCCCTTTTGCTAAATACGGTGCATGAAACGAAAGACATCCTCATGCTGGATTCTAACCTGGACCCCAATTTCTTGACCCTTAGCATCTAATTGCTCAGCTAAGGTCGCGAAATCCACCAGGCTTTGTGCTAAATCACAAACCACAATCATGGTGAAAATGTCCTGAATGGTGGTCTGACTGATATCTAAGATATTTATTTTGTTGGTTGCTAAAACGCCAGTAACCCCGGCAATAATCCCAATCCTATCTGAACCTAACACTGTTAAGATTGCCTTGGTACTTTTGGTGCTCTGATTCTGGGTCAATTCAATCCAACTCCCTTCAATTCTTACCATTCTCAAAA
>CAZKEO010000253.1:0-3963 GCA_964551785.1 uncultured Eubacteriales bacterium
CTATTTTGATTATGAGCTATCGTGTACGGTGGATCCGCAAAAACCAAGTCAAGATTTCCGGCTCTTTGAATTACTTGACCAAAATCGCAATTTAAAATATCGGCGTTTTTAAGCGCACTGGAATATTCCATAAACATATCTATGTCATATATAAAATTGGTTTTACTACCAACAGGGACATTGAATTTACCTTTTTTATTCACTCGATACATTCCATTATAACAAGCGCGATTTAAGTATAAAAAACGCCCCGCTCTTTTAATTGCTTCAGATGGTTCTTGCGCACGGATTTCATAATAATATTTTTCATTATGCCGTTCTTGATGTATAAAAAGTTCCTGTTTTAATTGATTAGGATTATCCCTCATGGTAATATACAGATTAATTAATTCAACATTAATATCAGAGATAATAGCCTTTGGGGGTGCAAGCCGAAAATATATTGCTCCGCCGCCAATAAAAGGCTCGTAATAATTATTGTAAGTGTTTGGGGCTATATCAATCAAGTGAGAAATAAGCCATTTTTTCCCTCCAGGCCATTTCAAGAACGGAGCTAATTTACTTCGGCTCATTTTTCACCTCCTTTCCATGAGAGGAGCCTCTTCTATTGTCAAGTTGCTTATTAACATTAATAGGAATTCCCTACGCTCTACCAAGTCTTTGTATACAATATATTTTATTTTTGCTCACAAAGCAACTGTACGCAGTGTTCTAAGATTTGCCACTTTGCAGCGATTTCTTTTGCCGTTATATAATTCATGCTGGCACCTCACAATTAGTATATAATGGAGAATATTATATACGCCATTCCGAATAAAAAGCGATTTTACAATATGTATTTTAAGCTATTAAATGTTACTTCTTAAGAGTATCATTGTCTTCTAGGCGATGCAATTATATTTGTTGCTTTTAATAAAAGCTTTCATATTTACGAAATCAAGAGCTCATATACAATACATCCTTACTCGCATAGTTGTCAAACTTCGCATTATAGACATTAGCTGCTGTAGATATCTTGACGGAACAATCTGTTTTAGCGGTTGTCAATGTTTCAATACTACTTTGTTTTCTGGTGTATTTCTTTTTATAACCACATCATTCGACTTAATGCCAAAAATTCCTTTTCTGGAGAATAAAGTAGACTTTTTTTGTATAGGATTCACCCACCCCAGCACACAAACCTTTAAGAAACCAATAATAAACAACGAGATAGCAAAAACCGTGGGAGCCCAGGTTTAACCTGCAACAACAACCACGGCCAGGGGCTTTTAGAAAACGTCCAGAATAGAGTCCTCTAATATAGAATTGGGGCTAACCTAATAGTTAGCCCCAATTCTATTCTCAATCTTAAATAAAACCATTCCCAATCTTTTTACACAGGTTCTCAACATTTATTGATACCTATATGAGTCACCATCTGTCACAAACCTTACTCCACCGTCACGCTCTTGGCCAAATTCCTAGGCTTATCCACGTCACAGCCTCTAGCTACTGCTACATAATAGGACAGTAACTGCAGAGGAATAACGGTCAGCACAGACGACAGCATCGGAACCGTCTCAGGGATATATAAGACATGATCAACAGACTTGACCAACTCGGTATTGCCTCGAAAGGTAATCCCCAGCACCGAAGCATCTCGAGCCCTAACCTCGGCAATATTGCTAACCATCTTATCAAAGAGGTCAGGTTGGGTGGCCAAGGCTAGCACCAAAATACCTTCCACGATTAACGCTAGGGTACCGTGCTTTAACTCACCAGCTGCATATGCTTCCGCATGAATATAGGAGATTTCCTTCAGCTTCAGGGAGCCTTCGAGGGCCACGGCATAATCCACGCCCCGGCCGAGGAAGAAGACATCCTCACACTTGGCGTACTCATCTACTAATTCCTTAACCCGACTAGCCTGATCCAGGATTTACTGCGCTTTAGCCGGCAATTCCCGCATAGCGGCAATTAACTCTCTAGCCTTTTCATCACTAACTAAGCCCCGGGCCTGTCCCAGGTAAATGGCTAAGAGATACATACAAATTAATTGGGTGGTATAGGCCTTAGTAGAAGCAACGGCAATCTCAGGGCCAGCCCAAGTGTAAATGGTATGATGAGCTTCGCGAGCAACTGAACTACTCAAGACATTCGTTACCCCAATTATCTTAGCACCACGACGTTTGGCTTCCCGCAGGCCAGCTAAGGTGTCCGCGGTTTCGCCTGACTGGCTGACTACGATTACCAAGGTGTGTTCATCTACAATCGGATTGCGGTAACGGAATTCTGAAGCGATATCGACCTGGACTGGTAAACGCGCCAGTTCCTCGATAATGTATTTTCCGACCATGCCCGCATGAAACGCCGTCCCGCAGGCTACGATATAAACCTGGCGGAAAGCTGCTACTTCTTCCGGAGTTAGATCAACTTCATCGAAAATCACCTTGGAGCCTTCCTCATTGAACCTGCTGGTCAAAGTGTCCCGCAAGGCTCTAGGCTGCTCGTAGATTTCCTTGAGCATATAGTGGTCATAACCAGCCTTTTCGGCTGCTACAGGGTCCCAGCGCACTGTTTCCACTGATTTGTCGATCACAACTCCATTGAGATCAGAAACTTTAATCCCATCACGCATGATGACGGCAATCTCACCATCTTCGAGGATCACAATCCGGCGAGTATAACTTAAAATCGCAGGAATATCACTAGCAAAGAAATTTTCCCCTTCACCTAAACCGATGATTAAGGGATTATCGCGGCGGGCTGCTACAAGTTTGTCAGGCTGCTGCTTCGACATGACAACCATCGCATAGGAACCATGTACCTGGTCAACGGTCTTCCTGACGGCATCTTCTAGATCACCTTGAAAAAACTCCTCAATGAGGTGTGGTAGTACTTCAGTATCAGTTTCGGACCGAAAAATATGTCCCCGAGCCTTGAGTTCTTCCCGCAGTTTTTGGTAGTTTTCGATAATCCCGTTATGTACTACGACAAAATTCCCCTTGCAGTCACAATGAGGATGGGAGTTAGCATCAGAGGGTCTACCATGAGTTGCCCAGCGGGTATGACCAATGCCAATATGCCCTTCAGGAGAGTCCCCATAAAGGCTACTCCGCAACATTCCCAACTTGCCGACGCTTTTTCTAATTTCGATGTTGCCTTGGTCAATTACAGCAATCCCTGCTGAGTCATAACCACGATATTCTAGCTTCTCTAGTCCTTCTAACAGAATCGGCACAACTTTTTGAGGGCCGATATATCCTACAATTCCGCACATTAAGAGTTTACCTCCAGTCCAATTTAGCTAAATAGCTGTCTCGCCACGTTCACCGGTGCGGACCCTGACAGCATCTTCTAAGTTATAGATAAAAATCTTGCCATCTCCAACTTCCCCGGTTCGAGCGCATTTAATAATTTCCTCTATCACTAGCTCAGTTAATTCGTCTTTGATCACTAGTTCCAGCTTTAGCTTGGGTAATAAGTTGATACTATATTCACTACCACGATAGATTTCAGTCCGCCCTTTTTGCATCCCACAGCCAACCACTTCGGTTACTGTCATTCCTCTGATGCCAACTGCTTCTAAAGCCTCTTTCACAGCAGTTAGTTTAGTAGGACGAATAATACATTCAATTTTCTTCATCTGGCTTCCTCCCTATCCTTTGTAACTTTATTCGAGGGCTTGGACTAGCTCTGCCATTTCACCTATTAGCCTCTCTAGTTCTGCTTTATCTGGTCCCTCTGCCATCAGCCGTAAAATAGGCTCCGTACCAGAAGGCCGGACCAAAACCCGTCCCTGACCAGCCAGTTTTTGCTCAGTAGTAATAATGGCTTGCTGTAATCCTGGGTTATCCATAATGGTATTTTTATTTGTAACACGAACATTAACCAAGACCTGAGGTCATCTTCACCTTTGGGAAGCCAGCTCGCTTAATTATTTGCGCGGTGCCGTCTGGGGAAGTGTCGTCCACAAATAAAATA
>CAZKEO010000254.1:0-3938 GCA_964551785.1 uncultured Eubacteriales bacterium
CTACCACAATCTGATTGCCTTCATCCCGACCAATGGTAATCTCCCTACCTAAGGGGAAGATTTGGCCAGGTAGTAACTTGTCTCCCGTACTAACTACCACTTCTAAACCCTTCAGCGGTGGTCCACCACTAGCACTAACCAGTTTGCGAGTTTGATGCGTAGTAAATTCCTGGGTTTGCTGTAAATCTAGCTTGATGGATCGCAGTAGTAGCCATAAGAACCAGCCCAGCACTAGGAGCATTCCATAACGCATGATACTAATTGTTAGTCCTAACCAGTCCACACTCACACCACCCGGAATTCTAATTCTGTAGAACCCATTTTAATCTGATCACCCGTCTGTAAAACAGTTTGATTAAGCCGTTGATTGTTGACATATGTACCATTTAGACTACCCATGTCGATCAATAAATAGCCCTGTGGGGAGCGTTCAATCCGAGCATGGACCCTAGAGATATTGGCATCATCCAGGAAAATATCATTATTCTCCCGACGTCCTAAGGTAGAAACACCTTTGCCCAGGCGATACTTCATCCCCTCTGAATTCCCCTTCAGAACAACTAGTTCAGCACCAGCTAATTTTTCGAGGGTTAGCAGCCGTAGTGCTGCCTCACCCAGCTGAAATACTTGGGTATGTTCGACCTCCACAGGATTACTAGTTCCCTGGGCTAAACTCTGATCCAAGTTTGCTCCTGCTTCAGGGTTTTCCGTAAATTTACTAATAATCCGCAAATCGCCTGACTCGATGCTCTCATCAGATGTGAAGTTAATCTCTGGTCGCTGGATTAAACTGTAGTTATTTTCCTGGGCCTTTGTTTGGAGGAACTGTCGAATTTCTTGAATGATGGTTTCTTGCACAGCGTTAATTTGTTCCCAATCACCTGGACTAACCTGCACTTCGAAATGATTAGGAACATAAGTATGGGAAACACTGACCTTTCTGCGGTCTCCCATCTCCCTAGCTAAAGCCCTGGCAATTTCGACAGGTTGGAGAGGCCCGGCAAACTTGGTTTTAAATATGCCTTCGATTAATTTTCCGGAAATTTTTTCTAAGCGAGAAAACCAATTCATGCCTTACCTCCTTAGCTTTATCTTGAGACTTCCTTCCCCTTTTCAGCCATGCGCCGTCGTAGTTGGCCACAAGCTGCGTCTATATCAGTCCCTAACTCCCTACGCACGGTAGTTTCAATACCGTAGGTTGCTAGGGTCTGCTGGAATTCCCTAACCCTTTCGCCAGCAGGTTTAGTAAAACCTCTTCCGGCAACGGGGTTAACCGGGATTAAATTGACATGGCAGAGCATCCCCTTAAGTAATCTAGCTAGACGCTGGGCTTCTGCCTTACTATCATTAACCCCAGCTAACAACGCATATTCAAAGGTGATTCTCCGCTTGGTGGTAGTAATATAGTCAACACAGGCTTGCAATAGTGTTTCGAGCGGATATTGGCGATTCACAGGCATGATTTCATTCCGCACCTCATTACTAGTAGCATGTAGCGAAATGGAAAGTGTGATATCAAGGTCTTCTTGGGCTAGTTGATAAAGCTTTGGGACAACTCCACAAGTGGATAAAGTAATGTGTCTTTGTCCGAGGTGCAAACCCTCTGGAGAGATCATCAGCCTGATAAAATCCAAGACATTACGGTAGTTCTCCAACGGCTCTCCTGAACCCATAATAACGACACTACCAACCCGCTCGCCAGCTTCGAGTTGGATGCGGAGGACTTGATCGTAAATTTCCCAAGCCGCCAGGTTTCTGACTAGGCCACCGAGAGTGGAGGCACAAAAACGGCAAGCCATCTGACACCCAACTTGAGTGGAAACACAAACACTCAAACCATACTTATGATACATTAAAACACTTTCCACTGTCTCGCCATCGGGAAGCTCGAAAAGATATTTGGTAGTTCTATCAAGAGTCGAGACTTGTTTAGCTAGCACCTTGAGGTGACCAATCCAAGCAGTCTGTGCTAATTTCTCCCGTAGTGCTTTACTCAAGTTACTCATTGCTTCAAAATCGGTAGCACCCTTTTGCCATAACCACTGCCAGATTTGACGGGCTCGGAATACAGGTTCTCCCAGACCTGCCAGATAACTGGTTAGTTCCTGATAGGTCAAGCTTTTGAGATTGAGCTTTTCTGCCATCCTAAGCCTTCCTTTCCCAGCGGGCTATGAAGAAGCCGTCCGTGCCGTGAAGATGTGGCATAAGTTGTAGATAGCCTTGACTAGCTTGGTTGTCTATCCCTTCTAACCGAAGTGCTTCGGGTAAATAGGGGGTTAAATCTACTTGTTTAAACTCGGGGTGGTTAGCGTTGAAATATTCCATCACAAATTGATTCTCCTCAGGAGTAATGGTACAAGTGCTGTAAACCAACGTACCACCCGGCTTAACACAAGCCGCAGCCTTAGTTAAGAGTTCTTTTTGGAGAGTGGCTAATTCAGCTAACTGAGCACAATCCTTGCGCCAACGAATTTCCGGTCTTCTTCTTAAAACACCTAAGCCGGAGCAAGGTGCATCAACTAAAACACAGTCAGCTGCAGTTGCCCATTCAGCAGGCAATTCTCTGGCATCAAAGGTTTTGGTTTCCACAATATTGACGCCTAGCCGCTGGCAATTTTCCTCGACTAATTTCAGTTTATGGGGATGCAGGTCTAAGGCGATTATTTTGCCTTGATTCTGCATGAGCTGGGCTAGATGCGTGGTTTTGCCACCTGGGGCACTGCAGATATCCAGTACTGTCTGCCCGGGGTGAGGATTCACAATCCGCCCGACCAGCATGGAGCTTTCATCTTGCACCTGAAAAAGACCTTGCCGATAGCTGGCCAACTTATTTAAAGCAAACATTTCCTTCACCACTACTCCCTCAGCCACATATTGGGTAGGCGAAGTAATCATACCCTCTGCGTCTAAGGTCGCCATCAGTTGCTCACGATCAAGCTTCAAGAGATTGGTCCTGACTATCAGAGGTGGGATTTCATTATTGGCCATACAGAGGGCTACGGTTGCTTCCTGTCCTAATTCTTTTAACCACTTTTCAATCAACCAACGTGGGTGAGAGTAGTTAACAATTAGGTATTCAACTAAATCTTCCTCTGGTTTGGGAAATTCCAGAGTCTTTATATTCCGTTCAATATTGCGTAAGACACCGTTGACCAAGCCGGCAGTACCCTGGTGTCCATAAATTTTAGCTAAATTGACCCCTTCATTGCAAGCAGCTGATACTGGGATACGGTCGAGGAATAGTAGTTGGTAGATACCGAGCCGTAAAATATCTCTAATCCAGGAATCCAGCTTTTCAATGGGCCGGCTCAGAAATTTTGCCAACACCCAATCGAGCTTACCCCGTTTTTTTAGTGAGCCATAGGCTAATTCGGTAGCTAAATTACGGTCGAGCTTATTTAAATTCTGGCCTTCTAGCACCCGGTTTAGTGCGATATTGGTATAGGCTCCCTCTTCTTCTACTGCATGGAGCACCAAAAGGGCTACCTCCCTGGCACTGGCCCTTCTTCTGATATTGCCCCTGGACTTTGCATTCATTTTATCATAACTCCTTGTAGGTTAATTTTTTAAGGCATGTTTCGATTGCTTGCTATTTCTGCCTAAAAAGTATTCTATGGCATATTCTACCCTTTTGATATCGACTGATGTATCATAACACGGACCATTTGGCCGCAGATTTAAAATTCCTAGGACAGGCAAGGGATTACTATCCTGCACCCCACTTGTTAAATCTCGCTCACAGGCTACGGCGACAACAGCCCTCGGTCTATATTCTAAAATAAACTTGCGGGCTAGAGTACCCCCGGTGGCTACCACCACATGCACTCCATAGTCCTCCTCCAACTGAAGTAATTGGTCCACCATACAACGGCCACAACGATGACAATTATGCACATCAGCGGTAATCTTGTGCAGGCAGTCATGCATTTGCAGACAAT
>CAZKEO010000255.1:0-3937 GCA_964551785.1 uncultured Eubacteriales bacterium
ACATTAGGGGCCCTCTAAGTTTAATTACTGCAGTGTTTTCGACGATGATGGAAGCCCATGATCGCAAGCATATCCAGGCTGCGGAGTTTGCCCGGACTATCGCGATTCCGGGACTTGGGGTAAAGACTACAGACTTTGAAATATCAAGGCAAAAGAAAGAGCAATTATTTCAGTCAGGTGTAAAAGCAGGTGAAAGGTTCTTCGGCAACTGGGATTTTCGGGCCTATGTTACCTCGTTTCGCAGTTAAAACGCACGTATGCTGAGAATATTAGGCAAGAGGAACAATTATCACAATATTTCGCTTTTTTACTGAAATCTGCGTGTTTATTGGCTAAAATGCCATTTGATAGACCAGTTCTTCTGTGATACAATCGAACACATAATTTCGTTTTGTTTGCGACATTTTTCTACATACTATGCGCAATTCCGGTAGGAGGAATGAACGTGTTCTTGGATTGGGGAGAAGAGCTGTTTTTGTTAGCGGGGATGCTCTATGTCCTAGGGGCTGTGTTAGCCTTAACCCTGCAAGAAGAAAGAATTAGTAACATCATAAGTAACCTCTGTAACGCAATGGGGGCACTGTTCGGTTTAGGAAGCGGGATTACTGTCTGGATAACAGCAAGACCGCTCACGATAAATCTACCGAAACTGGTGCCCTTTGCTAATTTTAGTATTGTCCTAGACCAACTAGGAGCTTTTTTCGTGATAGTGATTTCCCTGGCTACCTTGTTTGTAGCACTTTATGGCTCCGCCTATGTCAGTGAGTATTTTGGCAAGAAAAACGTTGGCTTATTAAATTGCTTTTTTAACTTATTTATTTTGTCCATGCTACTTGTGGTTACAGCCGGAAATGCCTTTATGTTTCTGCTGTCCTGGGAGATCATGTCCTTAGTTTCCTACTTCCTAGTAACCTTTGAACATGAACAAGCTCAAGTTCGCAGTGCTGGCTTTGTGTATCTGGTGATGACCCATCTGGGGACAGTCTTTATCACCTTAGCTTTTTTACTGTTATATCAAGCTTCGGGAAGTTTCGACTTTTCTGCTTACCGGGCAGTTGGGACAACCCTGCCGCTCGCCCTTAAGAGTTTGCTTTTTTTACTGGTCTTAGTTGGTTTTGGTACCAAGGCTGGCTTAGTGCCTTTACACATCTGGTTACCAAGAGCGCATCCGGTGGCTCCTAGTCATGTTTCCGCCCTGATGTCTGGAGTTATGCTGAAAACTGCTGTCTATGGCTTCTTGCGCATTGTATTCGATATTTTGGCTGGCCAGACCGGCACAGCTACTGTCCAGAACATACCCACCTGGTGGGGCCTGACCTTGCTGGGGTTGGGGATGGTATCTGCTGTGATGGGAGTTATCTATGCTTTGATGGAACAGGACATCAAACGTTTTCTGGCTTTTAGTAGTGTGGAAAATATGGGCATTATCTTTATCGGTCTGGGGGTTAGTTTACTTTTTCTAGCCAACGGACAAAAAGCTTTGGCTGCGTTAGCACTTTTTGCGGCCCTTTATCACTTACTTAATCGTTCCACGTTTAAAAGCTTAATCTTTATGGGTGCCAGTTCCATTCTATATGCCACCCACACTCGTAATATGGAAAAGCTAGGTGGATTGATTCGCTATATGCCTCAGACTGCCTTTTTCTTTCTAATTGGTTCCCTGGCAGTATCTGCTTTACCTCCCTTCAATGGGTTTGTGGGAGAGTGGTTGATTATCCAGTCCCTCTTATTATTAAGTATCAAATTACCTCCCAGTTTGGTGAGTATATTAGCTCCCCTGGTGGGTACAGCCATTGCCTTAACAGGAGCACTAGTAGCTGGTGGCTTTGTTAAAGTCTTTGGAATCACCTTTTTAGCAATGCCTAGAAGTAAAAGCTCCACTCACGCCCAAGAGGTGCCGCTAGCCATGCGGCTTAGCATGGGAGGCTTGGCAGCGCTTTGCCTGATCTTAGGCCTAATTCCTGGACTGATGGCCCGTCTTTTAGCAGGGGTGGTTGCTCAATTAACTGGAGCAGGTCTAACGCTAGGTAGTGGTGCTGGTCAATTGTTAGTACTTAATCCTGTGCGAGATGGATTTGCAGAGCTTTCGTTATTGCCCTTGGTGTTAACAATAGCTGTCTTGATCCCAATCAGTTGGCTGGTGATACGCTTGATTGCCGGCAAACCGGTGGTACGAGTGGAGGAAACTTGGGGTTGTGGGGTAACCTTAGACTCTGGCATGGAATATACCGGTACTTCCTTTTCCAAACATGTGCGGGTAATCTTTCGAAAGCTTTTAACGACAGACCGTAAGCTGGAAACTACTTTTGATAAATGGCGTTATTTCCCCAGTAAAATTAGCTACCAGGCAGGACACAAACCCTTTTTCGAAGCACGTTTCTATCAACCCTTGACTGAAGTCAGTTTACTGTTAGCTAGACAAATCCGCCGCCTGCAAACAGGTAGCATTCATAGCTATCTAGCATATATTCTCGTAACCTTGGTAATTCTGTTAGCCTTTGCTCGCTAAAACTGCCGAAAGAAAAGAAGGAAGTGACTCAGCTTGGAAACCTTAGTAATTAACTTAGCGGGAACAATCATCACTGTTGGGGTGCAAATTTTGGTGCTCTTACTGACTGCTCCTTTGCTCCAGGGCATTATCAAAAAAATTAAGGCCCGCTGGCAGTGCCGACAGGGGCCTGGGATTTTCCAAATGTATTTCGATTTATGGAAGTATCTGCACAAGGATGAGGTGGTCTCAGAACACGCCTCCTGGTTGTACCGCTGTTATCCCTGGATTACTTTTGCCACTGTCCTAGTAGCAGGACTGTTGGTACCTTTGCTGAGTACCCATACCCCGCTAGGCTTCGCGGGAGATATTTTAGTTGTAATTGGGCTGTTAGCCTTGATGCGATTTTTCACTGCCTTAGCAGGCTTAGAGGGAGCTAGTGCCTTTGGTGGGATGGGTTCTAGTCGAGAAATGGCGCTGGCGGCTGTGATTGAACCAGCTATGCTACTAGGCTTTTTCGTAATTGCCCTTGAGGTGGGTAGCACCAATTTAGGTCGTGTGGTAGAAACCTTAAATGGTGCCGGACTTGGGGCCATTACCCCAGCCCATGTGCTGACTTCCCTGGCCTTAATTGTCGTGGCCATTGCGGAAACAGGCCGCATCCCAGTGGACAATCCTGACACTCACTTGGAACTGACCATGATTCACGAAGGGATGCTCTTAGAATACTCCGGTAGGTCATTAGGGTTGATGTTTTGGGGGGCAGCAGTGAAACAATTGCTGATTCTCAGCCTACTGGCCAACATCTTTTTCCCTTGGGGTGTGCCCACTGAATGGTCGCCCCTGGAGTTAGCCTGGTACCTGCCCATCTTTTTAGGCAAGGTAATTTTACTTGGTGGCTTACTGGCCTGTATCGAGACAGCATTGACTAAGATGCGTTTCTTTAAGGTTCCAGAGTTGTTAAGTGCTTCTTTTATGTTATCTTTGTTGGGTTTAATCTCTTTATTTGTAGTCAGGAATTAGATTGGATGGTGTGTCTAGAATGTCTACTTTTATCATGGCTACCAATGTAGTGGATTCTTTGGCTGTCGTAGCTCTGTTAACAGCGCTTTTGATGGTAATCAGTAAGCGGATGGACAATACAGTTAGGATTATGTCGTTTCAGGCCTTTGCCTTAGCTGCCGTAGCAGGAGCTGTAGGTTATTTTACTGGTAACAAACACATGTATCTGGCGGCGATTTTGACTGTAGCCGTCAAGGCTCTGGCGATTCCCTACTTTACACTTTATATCATTGACCGGATTGGGATCGATCGGGGGGTGCATAATTTTCTGAGTACCAAGACCTCTTTAGTAATTGCGGTAGGCTTGGTAATTTTAGCTTATTATGTTGTTGAACCTAGTTTTGCCCCGAAAGCGTTGTTGACGAAGAACTGTTTGCCGATTTCTGT
>CAZKEO010000256.1:0-1688 GCA_964551785.1 uncultured Eubacteriales bacterium
AACAACTGCAGAAAAGCATCTTTCCCTAATTCACTAGTGGTGCTTTTAGGCTTAACCCCACCTTGATACTGGTAACTTTTTAAGTCTATTGGGGTAGCTCCTTTACTATCAATCGCCATGTTTTCACTCCTTTCTGTTTAGATTTTGTAGTCTACTAATTGGTTTTCTTCCAGTAAATGTCCGCCGTACTCAGTGTTAATTTCCGCAATTTCAAAGTTGTCATCACTCACTCTAGCTTTTCTTTGATTACGACTAAACTGGCCATTCTGTTCCTTGGCTTGTCCGAATTGGGTCTGACTTTGACCAAGGTTAACTACCAATTGATCTACCTTTAAGCCTTGGTTGGTTAAGGTTTGCTTAAGATTAGCCAAGTTAGCTTCGAGTAGTTGTTTAACCTGTTGACTTTCCGCTAAAATTTCAGCTTTGACTACACCATGTTCAACCGCAATTTCCAAGGATAGTCTGCCTAAGGACTCTGGTCTGAGCTGAATTTTTACTTCCGAGTGGTCCTTGCCTACCATTAGTTGACTCTGTTCAATAATCTGCTTATAGACTACGTGGGTCACTAACTCCCTTGCGGATGTGCTCGCTTTTACTTTAGAGACGCTTGCTTGGAGATCCGCAATGGAAAGTTCCGTACTTATTGTTGGTAGGAGATTACCAGACTGTAAAGCTTTTTCAATTAGGAGCACGGTATTCATCACTGCTCCACCTTTGAGAGTAAGGGACTGACTTTCTTCGACTCCTTCCTTAGGAAGTTGTCCTTCTTCGCTTTTGGCTAGTTGGCGTATTTTTACTTTAATCTGTTGCAACTGTGACTTTAGGTTCTGGGCTTGGTTTTCAGCTTGTTTTAAGCCTTCTGGTGTTTGCACTATCAACTGTGTGTCAGTTTTTATTTCTTTAGGCTTAAGGTTAGTAGTATTTTGCCGGGATTCATTAACTTGGCTAGTTGGCTCTAACTCTAATTCTAGCTCTGCCAATGGATTCTTCCCCTGAAGATTCGGCTGAGCAAGCCCTTGTTGGGGTAGTGCATTAACTAGTTTCGCTAATAGACCAATTTGATCCAGTAAGGTGGGTGCTCCCGAGATTGCTTCCGCAGCTACTTCGATTGTTACTTTGCCCTGTAGCAGTTGCTCCAGCAGTGCTTTTAACTGCATGATCTGTTTAGGCAAGTCCTGTGTTTGGACCGTTTCTGGTTGAATGTTTGCTCCACTAGGCTTTTCTGAAAGTATCTTCATGGGTTCTAGCATCTGCTCAGGCGTTCTTACCAGCGGTTGAGAGGTTAGCGGAGATGCTGTTGCTGACAATCCTTCGCTTGGCACATCAAGTTCGGTCAAACCTAATGTGTTGATTAACTGGAGCAGTAGCTCAGGTTGACTAATTGACTGTAGAAGTGCTGCTACTTCCTGCAGTAGCTCATTAGCTTCCGAAACTTGACTTGCACCAGAGAGGATTTCTGTTGGCACAGTTCCACTTTCTTGTCCGGCAAGGTCTGGTTCCTCAACTAATTGAGCAATTACAAATAAGAGGTTTAAAAATACTGTTAACCAGGGCTCATCGGTTTCCTGTACAGGAACTGGTGAGGTTTCCCGGTCAGTGATTTGAGGCCAATTTGTCAAGTCTTGGACAGTGTTAACGCCTAACTGACTATCTAAAGGCTTAACTTTTTGATCATCGAGCACCATTTG